>JAZUDP010000058.1:0-18120 GCA_045639705.1 Acutalibacteraceae bacterium | reverse complement strand
GGGCCTGAATCGCGCGCATACAGATATACAGCGTGTAACACTTGATTATGTGGAGTCGTTAAAATATAATAATTTAACTGTAGTAGGTCATTCAAAAGGCGGAAATAAGGCTCAGTATGTAACTATACTTTCTGACAAGGTTAACAGATGTGTTTCTATGGACGGTCAGGGTTTTTCAAAGGAATTTATCGAAAAGTACGGTGCGGAAATCGAGGCAAAAGGAAAGTATATTACCAATTATTCACTGCAGAATGATTATGTACATATTCTTTTATACAAAATGCCCAATTCAAATCAGAAATACTTTAAGGGCAGTAATGAAGCCGGTTTGTTAAATCATTTACCCTCAGCGTATTTTCAGTATGATAAGGACGAAAACGGAAACTGGGTTTTACGAAAAAACAACAGTGGAGAAATCAATCTTATTGAAACGGGTGAGAATGAGTCTTTAACTTATCTCCATCAGTTTACTTGTTTTATAATAAATGAAATGCCGGATAAGGATAAAGCTGAGACTGCCAGCTTTGTTGCGGCAATTCTTGCATTAACGATGGGAGATAAAAATGAAAATTATTCTTATGAAGTAAACGGTGTTGTCTACAGTAAACAAGACCCTGAAGCTTTAAAAAAGCTTTTACTGAATAATCAGGATTCACTCGCAATGATTGTAGCTTATGCTTTTAAATACGGTGAAACTTATAATCTGTCTTTTGATATAGTTTATGATTTGCTTGTTTCTATGGGATTGGACGGTCCCTTGGATGATATACTCAATCAGGCATCCCAGTTTGCAGATGAACATCCTTTGGCAGCTGCAGGTTTAGCAATATTAGGTCTTAAGGCTAAAGATTTACTTGAAAAGCTTTACAAAAATATTACAGATGGCAAGGAAGATCCTTTTATTCAGACCCTGCTCAGTTTTTTAAATAAATATATTGCTAAAGACATTGATTTTGAAGGAATATGGACTAATATCGAGAAAAATTTTACTAAAATCGGAAAAGTTAATCCTTCAACTGCAAATCAGGATATGAAAAATGTCGCTTCAAGAACTTTTGATTATTCATCTTCGGCACACAATGCTGCTGTCTCAACGATTAACAATATCAAAAAAAATGTACAGTTCAGTGTGGGCGACTGGAGAGGTTTCCGCAGTTACAGATGGTTTGACGATTTGTTAGTTAATAATGCAATTAACGGAATAACATCATACAGCAATTACATCAGCGAAACCTGTGATAACTGCCGCAGTCAGATTGATCAGATTTTTAATGAAGTTTACAGAATTGATTCTGACAGAGCTAACCTTTTGAATTCACTTGCTTCTGATTTAAAAAAATTAGAAACAAATGCAGTCGGTATTGCTTTATCATTGGCTGTTAGAACATAAAGGAGAAAAAACAATGAGTAAATATTTAATTATCAACGCTGACGATTTCGGAATGTGCAGAGGTTCGAACCTTGCCGTTATGGACCTTCTCAAGGATCCGAAGAGTGCGCTTACATCATCAACAATTATGGCTCCGTGCGCATGGGCGCCCGAGGCATGTCAGTTTGCTAAGGAAAATCCGGAGCTTGCAATCGGCGTTCACTGGACATTCACAAGCGAATGGAGCAGGTATCGTTGGACACCGGTCGGTACAAAAGATACGGACTCCATGAGAGACGCCGACGGCTTCTTCTATCACGAGAGCGATGATTTTGAAAAGAATGTTGATATTGAAGAGCTTAAAAAGGAATGCGTCGCACAGATTGAATGGCTTAAGAGACTCGGACTTAATCCCTCTCATATCGACAACCACATGGGTTCGATATACGGCATCGAAACGGGACGCTTTGAGCTTCTTAATGTTGCGTTTGATACATGCGCACAGTACGGACTTCCTTTCCGCTTCCCGAGAACATTTACCGATGACCAGATTAACAATACAATGCTTGATATCAAGGTTCCTCTTGAAATGGTCAAGGGACTTCTCGGTCAGGTTGTAGGCTACGCTGACATGAAGGGTGTTGCAATTCCCGATTATCTCATGCCGACAGAATGGGGCGGACCCCAGGACAGAAGCTATGAGGATTTCAAGGCTTATGTTTATGATTTCTACAAGTCGCTTCCCGACGAGGGTGTTATCGAAACATATATGCATCCGTCAATTGAGACAGACGACCTTAAGGGTACCTCAAGCGTATGGCAGAGAAGAACATGGGAATACAGATTCCTTAAAGACCCTGAGACAAAGGAATACATTGAGTCTCTCGGATTTAAGCTTATCAATTACCGCGATCTTGCGGAATTAAAGAAATAAGGTGAATATAATGTCAGAATTCAGACAGCACGAAATTACAGCTCCTCAGCAGCTTCTTGACAACAACGGCAACATCTGCGAGCCCGGATTTGCAAAAAAGCTTTACTGGAAGTACAGCAGAAACGATATAAAGGCAAATAAGATACGCATCAAGGAGTGGGATTACTATTATATCGGTACTCAGGATTACGGTCTCTGCCTTACAATTTCCGACAGCGGATATGTAAGCTGCTTAAGCGTTTCAATTCTCGGCTTCGGCGACAATCCGTTCCAGATGAATGACAGCGAAATCGGCGCTCTTCCTCTCGGAAAACTTAATCTTCCGAATACAAGCGAAAAGGGAGACATAAAATCCAAGGTCGGAACCTGCGATATGACATTTGAAAACGACGGTACAAAGAGACATCTTTACGGTACATACGAAAACTTCTGCAACAGTAAGAAAACGCTGACCTTTGATGTTGTTCTTTCCGATATTCCCGAAGAGAGTATGGTTATTGCCACCCCGTTTGATAAGGATAAGCACTTCTACTACAATCAGAAAATTAACTGCATGAAGGCTGAAGGCTGGATGAAGTTTGATAATCTTGACTGGAAATTCAACGAGGAAAACAAAGCTCTCGGAACGCTTGACTGGGGCCGCGGAGTATGGACATATGACAATACATGGTACTGGGGCAGCGGTCAGATGGTTCTTGAGGACGGCAACGTTTTCGGATACAACATCGGCTACGGCTTCGGCAATACCTCGGCTGCAAGCGAAAATATGCTTTTCTATAACGGAAAATCACACAAGCTTGACCAGGTAAAATTCAACATTCCTTACAGAAACGGTGAGTATTTCTATGAGGAGCCGTGGACCTTCACAAGCAACGACGGCAGATTTGAAATGACCTTCAAGCCTGTTATCGACCGTGTTGCTCCGATGGATTTAAAGCTTATCGCAATGCTTCCTCATCAGGTATTCGGTCTTCTTTCGGGTAAGGCTGTGCTTGACGACGGAACAGTTGTTGAGGTTAAGGACAAGATGGTATTCGCAGAGCGGGTACATAATAAGTGGTAAATTATTATTGTTTTGGGGTTGTCGCTGAATGCGGCAGCCCTTTTTTCTGCTTTAAATTGTAACTATTTGTAAATTGAAAATCGGAAAATAAATGTTATAATAATAAATTGAGGTGATATGAGTTGAAAGGAAAACTTATAGTTATCGAAGGTCTTGACGGCAGCGGCAAGAGTACACAGATTGAGGTTCTGAAGAAAAAGCTCAGCGGAACCAACATTCATCAGATAAAGCTTCCGGATTACGACAGCCCTTCCTGCACGCTTGTAAAAATGTATCTCGGCGGCGAATTCGGAAAAAATCCCGATGATGTAAACGCTTATGCCGCTTCTGCGTTTTATGCGGTTGACCGTTTTGCAAATTATAAAATGAAATGGAAAGAATATTATGACAGGGGAGATATCATTATCTCTGACCGTTATACCACCTCGAACGCATATCATCAGGCTACTAAAATTCCTTCAGAGAAAAGAAAAGAATTTTTCAGCTGGCTTGAGGATTTTGAATATAATCTTATTAACATTCCGAAGCCGGATGTTGTTATTTATCTTGATATGCCCGTTGAAATATCGCAGAGGATGATGTCTGAGCGTTACAGCGGCGACGAAAACAAAAAGGATATTCACGAAAGCAATGTTGACTATCTGCTTCAGTGCCGCAGTGCCGCTCTTTCAGCCGCAGAGGAAATGGGCTGGAAGGTAATAAAATGTAATGACGGCGACAAACCGCGTACTATTGACGATATCGGCAATGAGGTTTTTGATATTGTTTCAAAGGAGATTTTCTGAATGTCAGACTTTCATCAGCCGACTTCTGACGATATAAACCGGCTGAAAAAAATATTATGTGATGCTCAGCCCGTTTCCTGTGATTATACTGTAGGAAATATTCTCGGATGGAATGCTCTCTATAACGAAGAAATGGCTGTAATTGAAAACTGCCTTGTTCTGAAGGTTAAAGATAATAATCTTTTCGGCTTCCCGAAGGGCGAAAATTACGGGGCGGCACTTGAATATATAATTAACAGCTTCGAAGCACCGTCTTTTTACGGGCTGACAACGCAGGAATGCGAGATTCTGAAAAATAAATTTCCGGGTGAATATAATTATATTCCGTCAAGAAATTCGTTTGACTATGTTTACAGGGTTTCTGAGCTTGCAGAGCTTAAGGGAAAAAAATACCATTCCAAAAAGAATCATATTTCGTTTTTCGAAAAGAATTTCGACTGGAAATATGAGGAGCTTAACGCGGAGCTGCTTAAGGAATGCATGTCAATGGATGAGGAATGGTATGAGCAGAATGTTGAAAAAGACCCGTTCGGAATAGAAATCGAAAAAAACCTTCTTAATGTTGCGCTTGAGAATTATGATGCCCTTGAATTCAAAGGCGGCGTGCTTAAAGCGGACGGACGAATCGTCGCGTTTACCTTCGGAGAAAAGCTTAACGACAGCACGTTCTGTACTCATTTTGAGAAGGCGCTTACCTCCGTGAGAGGCGCTTATCCGATGATAAACATGCTTTTCGCGAAAAATACAATCAGCGGTTTTGAGTTTGTCAACAGGGAGGACGATGTCGGTTCTGAAGGATTGCGCAGGGCAAAGCTTTCTTATCATCCTGAGTTCCTTATTGAAAAATATACGGCGGTGAAGCTTTGATACAGATAATTGATACTCAAAAATACAGAGAGAGCATTATTGCCCTCTGGCATGAATGCTTCGGTGATGACAGGGAGTATATTGAATTCTTTCTTGATAACTGCCCCGAAAAATGTCTTGGAATTGTTGCGGACGGTTCTCTTGTTTCAATGCTGTTTCTGCTCGACGGATTTATCGAAGAGTTCAGAACCGCATATATTTACGCGGCGTGTACGGCGGAAAAGTACAGACGCCGGGGATATATTTCACGACTTATTGAGTATTCTGAGATTTACTGTGCCGAAAATAAGTATGATGCTGTTTTTTTGGTTCCTGCTGAAGAATCTTTGTATTCATTTTATGAAAAATTCGGATTTATTCCTGCTTTTGAAAAATACATTTATGTAGAAAAGGATATCGGCGGAGACTTATCGGCTTTAACGGAAATCAATGATGCAGAGAAAATACTGTCGGTCAGAAAAAGACTGATGAATTGTGTTCCGGCGTTCAGATTTGAGGATAAAACTACTATATATGCAATTAAAGAGCATTTTTTCAACGGCGGAAAGGTGTATTATTATTCTTGTGATAACGCAGAATCGCTTGTTTTTGCTTTATCTGATAAGAAAAATTATGTTATTAAAGAATTATTAACCGATAAAAGTGTTGAAATGTTAAAAAATATTAAACATTTTATAAATATTAGCAAAGAAAATATTTACATTCATTATCCGATAGTGTATAATAATACAGGTAAAATGGCAAAAACCGCAAAATGTGGTATGTATTGCCCCTTGACTGATGAAATGAAGAATTCATCGGTCGGCAAGATTTTTTATGCAGGATTATTTCTTGACTGAGAGGTTAGAGCATGATTTACGTTTTTCTTGCAAAAGGCTTTGAAGAGATTGAAGCGCTGACTGTTGTCGATTTCCTTCGCAGAGCGGAGCTTGAGGTTTATACTGTGGGCATCGGGAGCAAAATTGTTGCCGGTTCTCATAACATTCCCGTTTTCTGCGACCTTGACGAGAGCGAGGTTCATCCGGACGATTCAGTCGATGCAGTAGTTCTTCCCGGAGGAATGCCGGGAACGCTTAATCTTGAAGCAAGCGCAAAGGTCAATGAAATGGTAGACTTCTGCGCCGCAAATGACAGATATATCTGTGCAATATGCGCCGCTCCGTCGATTCTCGGTCATAAGAAGCTTCTGAAGGGCAAAACGGCAACATGCTTCCCGGGCTTTGAAAAAGAGCTTGAAGGCGCTGATGTCAGACCCGATTTTGTCTGCTGTGACGGAAAAATAATCACCGCAAAGGGAATGGGAGCCGCCATACTTTTCAGTGAAGAAATCGCTTCAAAATTTACAGATAAAACTAAAGCGGAAAAAATAAGGGAATCCCTTCAGTGTCCGTTCTGAGAAAGGAGAGATGAAGTTGAGAGAGGAAGATAATTCAAAAAAGTATTCTGACGAAGATCTTGACAGGATTATTGCCGAGTACTCAAATATCGGTAAAGACAGACCAAAGTCGCCTTATTCTGAAAATAATTCGGTAAATACCGCCGCTCAGCCGAAGAAAAAGTTTGTTCTTCATATTGATGAAAGCCTTATTGATGAACCTTCACAGACTTCAGCTCATGAGGAACAGCATAATAATACGGGCGGTATTTATTTCTCAAATTATCAGAGAAAGAAAAATTCACAGCCTTATGCGCAGCAGAGGCAGAGTACCGTTCAGAAATACGATATGGCCCGCGAGGCCAAACCTGTTTTTTCGGACAAGGGAAAGGGCACACAGTCTGCCGTTGTAACTTCGTCAAAGAAATTTGCAAAAAAGATTAAGAAGAAGGTAATTGTCGGCGGAAAAACCGCTGCGGTCTTCTTTGCTTTAATCTTAGTTTTCACAACCGTATTCTCCTCGATAGGTCTTGCCTGTGTGGGAGATATGCTTGCAATCAACCGCAGCGAGGAAAATGTTGAGGTTGAAATCAAGCCTAATTCGAATTATTCGGATATTATCGATATTCTTAAAGAGAAGAAGCTTATCAAGCAGAAGCTTTTCTGCAATGTATTTGCAAAATACCGCGGTTTTGACGATGAAACATATCTGAGCGGCAACTATTACCTTAACAGCAAAATGGGCGTTGAGGGTATGCTCAGAGAGCTTATGGAGGCTCCTACAACAGCTGAAACTGTTACGCTTCCGTTCCCCGAGGGCTATACAACCGCTGAAATTTTTGAAAAGCTTGCGAAATACGATGTCGGTGACGCAAACAAGCTTTACTCGGCTATCAAGAGTGAAACATATAACAAGTACAGCTTTATTGCCGATATCAACGCGGACGAATCGCGTTATCTTAAGCTTGAAGGTTATCTTTTCCCCGATACCTATGATTTCTATATTGACGCTGACGCTAATTATATTCTTAAAAAGTTCCTCGATAACTTTGAGACAAAGTGGGAGGATGAATATGACAAGCGTGCGGAGAAAATGGGATATACCCGTGATGAAATAATCACCATTGCTTCAATTATTCAGAAAGAGGCGGCTAACTCTGACCAGATGAGAACGGTTTCCTCAATTATCCATAACAGACTTAAGGACCGTGCAAACTATCCTACCTTGGGATGCGACAGTACAACGGATTACATTACGAACTATGTTACTCCTGTTATAGGTGAGGGTAAGGGTGCATATTATGCATCCAAATACAGCACAAGCTCAAATGCGGGTCTTCCTCCGGGACCGATCTGCAATCCCGGTCTTGACGCAATCAGGGCTGCGCTTTATCCCGACGATACAGATTATTATTTCTTCTGTCACGACGATTCCAAGAGAATATATGTTGCCAAGACACAGCGCGAGCATGAAGCGAATGTTGCAAAAGCAAAGATTGCCAATGCCAAGGCCGCTCAGGGCAACAACTGACCAGGTGTTATATGAGTAAGTTTAAAACAGCATTGCCCGAGCTGCTTGCTCCCGCAGGCGATATGGAGCGCTTTCAGCGTGCGTTATATTTCGGTGCAGATGCAATTTATGTCGGCGGTTCTGCGTTTTCAATGCGTGCCGCACCCGCGAATTTCGGATTTGATGAATTGAGGCAGGCAGTTTCCGCCGCTCATGAAAAGGGTGTCAAGGTGTACCTTACCTGCAACACCGTTCCGAGAAACGATGAGATAGATAAGCTTCCGGAGTTTCTGCTTCAGGCGCGTGACTGCGATGTTGACGCTTTTATCATCTCCGACATGGGAGTTATGTCGCTTGCAAAAAAATATACGCCTGATGTCGATATTCATATTTCCACGCAGGCAGGCATTACAAATTATGCCTCGGCGACTCAGTGGTATGAGCTTGGAGCATCGCGTGTTGTAACCGCAAGAGAGCTTTCAATTGAAGATATAGCTGAAATGAGAGCAAAAACTCCGAAGGAGCTTGAAATTGAATGCTTTGTTCACGGTGCGATGTGCGTATCCTTCTCGGGCAGATGTCTTCTGTCCAATTATCTTGTCGGAAGAGATTCCAACCGCGGCGACTGCGCTCAGCCTTGCAGATGGGAATACGCTCTTATGGAGAAAACCCGTGAAGGCGAATATTTCCCGATTTCCGAGGATTCAAACGGCACATATATAATGAATTCGCGCGATATGTGTATGATTGAACATATACCCGATATGGTAAAGGCGGGAATTACAAGCTTTAAGATTGAAGGAAGAGCAAAATCCGCCTATTATACTTCGGTTATTACAAACGCCTACAGAAAGGCTATTGACGGTTATCTTCAGAATCCGTCTGACGATTATGTTCCCGAAAAATGGGTGCTTGACGAGATGAACAAGGTAAGCTGCCGTGAATACTGCACAGGCTTCTACTACGGACATCCGCGGGAAAATGCCCAGATTTTCTACGGCGGCGGCTATAAGCGCGACTGGAGCGTTATGGCTGAGGTAATCGGATACGAAAACGGCAGGGTAATTGCCCGTCAGCGCAACAGAATTTTTGAAGGCGATACGCTTGAGGTTCTTGCCCGCGGCGAAAGGCCATATGATATAACAATAAAGGACCTTCGTGATGAAAACGGAGAGTCAATAGAAAAAGCTCCTCATCCGATGATGATTTTCAGTTTTGAATGCGATAAGGAAATTCCGTCGGAGGCATTGCTCAGAAAGGCACTTTAATTCGGAGGCATAACATGCTTTTAAGTAAGATTCTTGATAAAATTCAATATGAGGGTATTAACTTTTCTGATGCCTGTATTTCAGATATTGTTTACGATTCGAGAAAAGTTAAAGAAGGCGTTATGTTTGTATGTCTTCGCGGCGCAAGATTTGACGGCCATTCGTATGCTGTGAATGCTTATAATGACGGCTGCCGCTGCCTTATGGTTGAGGAAAAGACAGATGTTCCGGATGACTGTGTTCAGATAATTGTTGAAAATACAAGAGCGGCTCTTGCTGCGGCGTCGGTTAATTTTTTCGGACACCCCTGCGATGAGCTTAAAATAATCGGCATAACCGGCACAAAAGGTAAAACCTCCTCGGCTCATATTGTAAGAGCGATGCTTAATTCCGCAGGACTTAAATGCGGAATAATCGGCACGGTCGGAGCGTATTATGACGATGTCCGTATTCCTACCGTCAATACGACTCCCGAAAGCTATGAGCTGCAGAAGATTTTCAGAATTATGGCTGATAACGGATGCGGGGCGTGCGTTATCGAGGTTTCGTCAATAGGTCTTATGGCTCACAGAGTTGACGGCATAACCTTTGAGGTCGGTGTATTTACCAATCTTTCTCCCGACCATATCGGACCGAATGAGCATCCCGATTTTGCGGATTACATGTACTGGAAATCGGTTCTGTTTGAAAGATGCAGGTCTGCCGTTGTCAACAACGATGACCCCGCATACACCGATATGCTTAAAAACTGCAAGGCTCCCGTGATAACCTACGGCATTGAAGACGCCGATATAGTCGCGAAGAATGTAAGTCTTTTGAAAAATAACAGATTTATCGGTATTTCGTTTGACTGCGTTGAAAGTGACAGTCAGTACCACGCGGAGGTTGCCTTACCGGGAATTTTCAATGTTCATAATGCTCTTGCGGCAATAGGAGTCTGCAGAGCGCTCGGAATTGACGCCGAAAAGAATGTTGAATGCCTTAAGGATATCCGCGTAAGCGGAAGAGCCGAGTGTGTATATGTAAGCGACGACTTTGATGTAATAATTGACTATGCGCACAACGGTATCAGCATGAAAAGCATGCTTGATACGCTTAAAAGCTATCCTCACAACAGGATTATTGCTCTTTACGGAGCTGTCGGCGGACGCACACAGCTCAGAAGAAAAGAACTCGGACTGATTACGGGCAAAGAGTGTGATTTGTCAGTACTTACCTCGGATGACCCCGATTTTGAAGACCCGGACAATATAATCAGAGAAATCGGAAAATATGTCGAGCAAGCGGGCGGAAAGTATGTCGGCATTGCTGACAGAGGCGAGGCCGTGGAATATGCGCTCAGTATAATGGAAAAAGGCGATATTCTTCTTCTTGCGGGCAAGGGTCACGAGCAGTATATGAAGATAAACGGAGAATACGTTCCTTTCTCTGAAAAGGAGCATATTGAGAATTTTAAAAGAAAGCAGGCACAGGGATAATGTACAGTTTCAGTGCAGAAAAAGATTTTAAAGCATATGATGAATACCTCATTGCCCACGGCGGTACTTATATGCAGTGTTCACTCTGGCCGGAAGCCAAGCCTGCATGGTCGTCTCATTTCTACTGCGGCTTTGACGGTGATGAAAGAGTATTTCAGTGCCTTATTTTAGGACGCAATCTTCCCACTGCGGGCCTTATCTGGTATCTTCCCGACGGCTTTATCTGTGATTATAAAAATAAACAGCTTATTAAAGAATTCTGCGATTTTATTAAGGGTGAAATGAAGAAAAACGGTGTAACCGCTCTTCTTACAGACCCTCACATTCCGCTCAGAATAAATCATGAGTATCAGGACGAAGGTCTTGAAGCTCATAAAATGCTGATTGAGCTTGGATTTAAACTCAATCATAATATCGAAAATTATATCTACAAGGCTCCCGTTCAGTTTTATATTCCTCTTAAGGATAAGGAAACCGGAGAGCAGCTTACTGCTGACGGCATTATTCATAACTGCGAGAAGGGTGTTCGCTACAGCGTCAGAATCGGTGACCAGAGAGGTCTTACCTCAAAAATCTGCTCATATGAGGATATTAAAAACGACCCTTCGCTGATGGATGATTTCATGGATGTCATGGGCGATACCTCGGAGCGCAACGATTTTATGGAGCGCAACGGCGAGTATACGACGCATCTTATGGAGGTCTTTAAGGATTACATGGATTTATCGCTTGTATATTACGATAAATCGGTTGATAAAGCGCTGCAGGACAAGCGTGACGAGCAGGTTGCCGCCAACCTTAAAAAGATGGAGACCTGCAATGAAAAACAGAAAAAGAAGCTCGCCAACGAAAATGAAGCGATTCAACAGCAGACGGATAATTATCTTAAGCGCTATGAGCTTGCAAAGGAATTTTCCGAAAAGGAAAAGTTCTGTGTTGCCGGCGGTCTGACAATCAGATATAACGGTATTGCCGGCTGTATTTTCGGAGGCAGCAGAAATATACTCCGCAACGAAACAAGACCCAGCCATTTTGTCAATTATCTCAGACTTAAAAAGAGCGTTGACTGCGGCTGTGATATACATGACCTCGGTTACATTTTTGTTGATGAGACTGAGCATCCCGATGACCCGGACGAACCGCTCGGTGAGTTCACATGCAGGGATGATTTTACGGGAATCCGTGATTTCAAGGCAAGCTTCAATTCCGACTTTATTGAATTTATCGGTGAATATGCGCTTGTAAACAACGGATTCAAATTCAGGTGCTATAACGATTTTGTTCCCAAGGCAAGAAAATTCAAAGTAAAAGTTATGAGAAAATTAAGGAAATAATCTGAAAGGAGGCTGTTTGAATGGCTAATAACCAGTCCGCAAATACCACCAGAAAGAAAAAAGCAAGACTTTCGAACACAGGTGCGTTTTTAATTTCTTTAATTGCCATTATCGGCTTTACATGCCTGATTGTTTTCGGTTATGTTTTTATTAATATTCTGACGGTTATGAACGGCGACCCGATTATTAACCTTGAGGTCGAAAAGAATAATCAGAATCAGACATCTTTTCTTTATGCTGCGGGCTCAGACGGCAAAGAAATGGAAATTCTCCGTCTCCACGGCTCCGAGAACAGAATCTGGGTTGATATGGACAAGATTCCTCAATGTACAAGGGATGCGTTTGTTGCCCTTGAGGACAAGCGTTTTGAAGAACATCACGGTGTTGACTGGATAAGAACAGTCGGCGTTATGGCTAAGCCCGAAAACTCAGGTCAGGGCGGTTCCACAATCACTCAGCAGCTTGTTAAAAACATTACGGGCAACAATGAGGTTACCTATGTAAGAAAGTACAACGAAATAATCACCGCGCTTAACCTTGAAAAGAACTATTCCAAGGAGCAGATTCTTGAGGCTTACATGAATACTCTTTATCTCGGTCAGGGCTGCTACGGTATTGAAACCGCTGCCGAGACTTATTTCGGAAAGTCCGCTTCGGAGCTTAATATTGCCGAAAGCGCGTGTATTGCCGCCATTACAAAGAAGCCTTATACGCTCGACCCGATTAAGAACATCGAAAAGAACAGAGTCCGTCAGGTTAAATGCCTTAAGGATATGCTTGAGCAGGGGAAAATAACTCAGGAGCAGTATGATGAGGCGTACAATTACGACCTGATTTTCACTACCGATGAGGATTATGTTCCCAGCGCAGAGGAGCTTGAAAGACAGAAGAACAAAGAGGAAGCAAAGGGCGATAATAAATTCAACAGCTTCTATGTTGACTTTGTTATCGAACAGCTTACCGACCATCTTCAGAAGGAACTCGGCTGCTCATATAAAGAGGCAACAGGTATGGTTTACGGCGGAGGACTTAAGATTCATACAGCCGTTGACCTTGATGTTCAGAAAAAGCTTGAGAATATCTATATCAACAAGACCAACTGGTTTGACAAGAAGGCTCAGTCTGCGACTACGGTAATGGGATACAACGGACGTGTTGTTGCTATTATCGGTCAGGCGGGCGAAAAGGAAGGCAACCTTGTTCTTAACCGAGCAAGCAAGTCCCCGAGACCTCCGGGATCAACAATCAAGCCTCTGAGCGCTTATGCTCCCGGTATTGAGGAGGGCGAGATTTACTGGTCATCCTATGTTCTTGATTACGCTCTCAAATATCAGGGTCAGCTCAGACCCAAGAACTACAGCGGAAGCTACGGCTCGGGCGGAAACGTTTCCGTTCAGGTTGCTCTTGCAAAATCGCTCAATACGATTCCCGCAAGAATTATCTACAAAAACCTCGGATTCAAAACCTCGTTCAGCTGGCTTAAGGATAAATTCCACATTTCAACAATTGTTGATAAGGATGCTGACCTTTCACCGCTCAGCGTCGGTGCCATGACTTACGGTATTACTTCGCTTGAGCTTACGGCTGCATATGCGGCATTCGGCAACGGCGGATACTACTATGCACCTTATTCCTACTATTATGTCGAAGATTCGACGGGCAAGGTTATTCTTGATAACAGAAATCCCAAGGGTGAACAGATTATGTCAGCCGAAACAGCGGATGTAATGCGTCATCTGCTTGAAACAGTTACAACATCTTCTTACGGTACAGGTTATAAGTATAAGACCAAGAACTTTGACAACTATGCAAAAACAGGTACTACTGATAACAAGTATGACAAGTGGATGGTCGGCGGTACTCCGTATTACGTTGCAGCAACATGGTACGGCTACGATATTCCGAAGACAATTTACTGCTCGGATAACGATAATCCCGCGGGTGCAATCTACAAGACAGTTATGAACAAGATTCATGAGGGTCTTGATACTGATGTTGAATTTGAAGACACAGGCAACGTTGTAAAGAAATACTACTGTACAAGCACAGGCAAGCTTGCGTCGTCAAGCTGCTATTCAACAGCTGTCGGCTGGTACAACGCGGACGATCTTCCGGGTTACTGCCGCGGACATTATCATTCAAAATCTGATGATGACGACAGCGGTTCGGATTCATCTTCGTCAGGCGGTTCTGAAAGCTCGGGCGGTGATTCGTCCGGCGGCGGTTCTGACTCAGGTTCAGAGGATTAAAATACGGAGGCGGTCATAATGATTATTATGTCGGTTGATTACGGCGATGTAAGGACGGGCATAGCAATCTGTGACCGCCTTGAAACTTTAGCGCATCCCGTTACGGTTATTACCGAAAGCTATGAGCCGAAGCTCATTAAAAAGATTTCTGAGCTTATTAAAGAACAGAAACCGGAGCTTATAGTTGTCGGATTTCCTAAAAATATGGACTCATCCGTCGGCGAAAGAGCTGAGAAATGCAGAGAATTCAGTATTAAGCTTTCGGAAGAAACAGGCGTTAAAACCGACCTATGGGATGAGCGTTTTACAACAGTTTCGGCACATTCTTTTCTTAATGCGACAAATACAAGAGGCAAAAAGCGCAAGGAAACCGTTGACGCTGTTGCCGCAACAATAATTCTGCAGGATTACATTGACCACAGGAGAAGCGTAAATGTCTGAAAAGATTAAAAAGACGGTAAGCTTTATAATTTTTGAGTTGATTTCAGCCTGGGTGATAACCGGTTCGGTTATACCCGGGTTTAACAATATCGGTCATTTATTCTATCAGATATCCGTTACAGCGTTTCTGATATGGATTTTTCTTCTGATTTCAGACGGTAAAAAAATAACGCCGGTAACCGTTTCGCATTCGCTGATTATTATGTCGGTTTACTGGGTTCTGAGAGCTTTGATTAAACAGATTGAACTTCATATTGAGAAAGGCGATAAATCCCTTACATGGCATTTTCTGTTTTATTATGACAGACCCGCCATGCTGATTGTGGCGTTTTCGGCGGCCGCTTTATTTTTCGCTGTCAGGCTTTTGATGAAAAGTGATGACGAGACTTTTGTCGCTCAGTACAGAAGATTTCAGAAAAATACTTTAATCAGTTTTTCGTTATATTATCTTCTTGTGATGTTCTATTCTCTTTTTCTCATTCGGGGAATCGGAAACGGGGATTCGACTCTCAATGCCGTCAATCTTATTCCGTTCAATGTCTTTAAAGGGATGAAGGCGGCAAATTACGAGTATGAGCTGATTTTTCTGTTTATAGGCAACATTGCGATTTTTGTTCCGCTCGGCGTACTTGTATCCGCGTTTTTCAAAAAAAGATTTTTGCCCCTGCAGATTGCCTTTCCGTTTATTCTCAGCATCGGAATTGAGGTTTCGCAGTATTTGCTGAAAAACGGGCAGCCGGACATTGACGATGTTATTCTGAATGTTATCGGTTATTTTATCGGCTTCTTAATCAAGAAACTGCTCGATAAGCTTGTTTTCAGATTTTCAAAAGGAAAATTCAGTTCAGTTTTTATTATCTGAAAAAAGCTCACGGAGTCCTGTCAGTATCAGAATAACGGAAAATATTTTCCTTACCGAATCATCCTCGGCTGTTTTCAGAAACAACAGACCGGGAATCACGCCCGCCAACCCGAATATGATATATTTACCGGCTGTTTTCCAGTCAATCAGCTTGTTTCCGGTGTGCTGAATCAGCGCGAGAATTGCCGAAGGGATAAAAAATATTAAATTGATTCCCTGCGCGTTCAGCTGCGGAATATGACGGTACATCGTCAAATACAGAATCAGTATTCCGCCGCCTCCGAAGCCCATTGCGCCTATTATTCCCGAAATCAGCCCTGCAATTATATCGGCAATCATTTAATCAGCATCCTCACTCCCGCGTAAATTATGAAAACGGCAAACGCTTTTCCGAGCATTTTTTTCGGGATTTTCGGAAGCAGCTTTGAACCGATGAACGCACCCGCAAGACCGGGTAAAATATACACATAGCTGTCACTTATTTTAACGTTTCCGCGGTAAATATAAACTGCAGCGCTTATTATACTAAGCGGAAGAATGACCGCGATAGCCGTCGCATGGGCTTTTGTCTGGTCGTGATTGCTTCTTTTCAGTCCCTCAACCGCGACAATTCCGCCGCAGGAACCGATTGCAGTGTTGGTAAATCCCGTCAGTATACCGAGGAATATATTTATAATGCTTTTCATATAATTTTTTCTCCTGCATATATATGTGTGGGGCGGTTATATGAAGAAAAAACGTATTATTGTTACAGTTATATTCTGCTTTGTCTTTGCCGGATTATTCTCTGCGGCTGTTTTCTTTTTTTCGGATATAAGCAGGGCAGTTATGCTCAGAAAAAACATTGCGGAGATGCCCGTTGTCATTGTTGATGCGGGGCACGGCGGTGAGGACGGGGGAGCTGTTGCTCTTGACAAATCCGCAGAAAAAAATTACAATCTTGATATAGCACTTCGTCTTCGTCAGATTCTTGCATTTTACGGATATAATGTTATAATGACAAGGACGGAAGATGTTATGACCTGCGACGACGGTCTTGAAACAGTACGTTCAAAGAAGATTTCCGATATACATAACAGATTTAATATAATTGAAAATAATCCCGATGCTTTGTTTATCAGCATTCATCAGAACAAATTTTCCGATACATCACAGCACGGTACGCAGGTTTTTTATTCGGGCAACAATCCCGGAAGCAAAGCCCTTGCGGATTCAATACAGCAGTCTGTTACTGAAAATATTCAGCCCGACAATACGCGCCGGACAAAAAAATCGGGTACTGAAATTTTTCTGCTTTACCATTCGAAGATTCCGTCTGTCCTTGTTGAATGCGGATTTATTTCCAATTATGACGATTTACAGAAACTGAAAACAGATGAATACAGGCTCCAGCTGGCGATGCTTATTGCCGAAGGAGTTAAAAAATATAAAGGTGATTAAATGGCTAATAAAGCTAAAACCGTATATGTCTGCTCGGACTGCGGTTATGAGAGCGCCAAATGGTATGGCTGCTGTCCCGGCTGCGGCGAGTGGAATACAATGAGCGAGACATTTAAGGCTCCTGAGAATCCGAAAAAGACAACAAGAGAATCGGCTCATGTTTTCTCGTCAGAGGTGCGTAAAATCAGCGAAATAACCTGTGACGGCGAAATTCGCTACAATACGGGACTCGGTGAGCTTGACAGAGTTCTCGGCGGCGGTATTGTCAAGGGTTCGCTTGTACTTCTCAGCGGTGACCCGGGTATCGGCAAATCAACAATTCTGCTGCAAATTTGTCAGCATCTCGGTCAGACGCTTGATATACTTTATGTCTCGGGCGAGGAATCGGCACATCAGATAAAGCTCCGTGCCGACAGACTCGGCGTAAACACGGACAGACTTTCGGTTTTCTGCGAAACCGATGTGCAGGTAATCAGCGAATACATGCGCTCCTCAAAGCCCGACCTTGTTATTATTGATTCAATTCAGACGATGAATTTTACGGAGCTTAATTCCTCACTCGGAAGCGTTGCTCAGGTTCGTGAATGCACAAACTGTCTTATGCAGGCGGCAAAAAGTCTTAACATTCCCACAATTGTTGTCGGTCATGTCAATAAGGACGGCAACATAGCAGGTCCGAAGGTGCTTGAGCATATAGTTGACGCAGTTCTGTATTTTGAGGGTGAAAGACATCTTTCCTACCGTATTCTCCGTGCGGTTAAAAACCGTTACGGCTCTACAAACGAAATCGGCGTTTTTGAGATGAAGGACAACGGTCTTTCAGAGGTTGAAAATCCGTCGCAGATGATGATTTCCGGCAGACCGAAAAACACTTCAGGAAGCTGTGTTGCCTGCCTCATGGAGGGCTCGCGTCCCATACTTGCAGAGGTACAGGCACTTGTAAGTGCCAGCGGCTTCGGAAATCCGAGAAGAATGACAAACGGCTTTGATTACAACAGACTTTCCATGCTGCTTGCAGTGCTTGAAAAAAGAGCGGGATACTTTTTCGGCAACACAGATGTATATGTCAATGTTGTCGGAGGACTCAGACTTGATGAGCCTGCGTCAGACCTTTCCGTAGCACTTTCACTAATTTCAAGTCTGAA
>JAZUDP010000057.1:0-52459 GCA_045639705.1 Acutalibacteraceae bacterium | reverse complement strand
GGTATGCAGAGCAGACCGCCGTCGGAGGTTACATATTCAATAAGTATATCAAGAAAGCCTTCGCCTCTGCCTTTAACATTACCGATTGCCTTCAGTGAGGTGTGAACGGTAACGGGCTTATCTGTCGGCACACCGAGAAAGCGAAGTTGAGCGAAGATTTCTTCTTTTGAAAATACATGCGGCATTATTGTTCTCCTTTCAGCCTCTGTGCAGTTCGTTTTTGTGTCGGATTGTCAGTTCCGTCTTAACCCGGCTCTTCCGCCCCTCGGCACGGGCAGCTTAACCGCGCCGCCGCTGAAGGTGACCGTTTCGGTAATGCTGCCGAAAATATCATAACACACGGCTGTTCCTTCGGTTTCACTGTCAATATAAATGCAGTTTTCGCTGCCGGCGTTGAAAATGTCGGTATTTTTACCGTCAAAACAGAAAAGACGGGAAAGATAAAGCACCGCGATTCTAAGGTCTTCATCCTCGGCACAGACAAGCGAATAATTTGCGTGCGGGTCAGAAGCAGTGAGTGTGCCGTGAAGAAGAATGTCACTGTGAGCCGACCAGTAGGCAAGGTGGTTCTTCAGCACGCGGCGCTGTTCCCCGTTCATTTCCGCTGTTAAAACGGAAATCTGAGGCACCGAAAACATGACATTCAGAAGCATGACCGCAATATTTTCGGGTGTTTCGTTTCTGCTCCACAGCAGCATATCGGAGTGAACCGAAACCGGATAGTCAAGCATTCTCAAATCAACCGTGCCTATGCGGTTGGTGATGAAATCAAATGCGCAGTCGCACATGCGCAGCATATTGCAGCGGCGGACGACTGACGGCCCGATGTAGTTTGCGCGGTATTCAATAAGCATGCCGTCTTTAAGCGGGCGCACCTCATTCTCAATTGAGGCAAGAAGCCGTGACACACCCTCATCAACGGTTCTGCAGTCCGTTCCGTCAGCATTTTCGGGCGCGGGGCGGTTGAAATCCGTAAGAAAATCAAGCTTCAGTCCGTCGAGGTCATGCTTTTTTATTATGCTGACATAGTTGCCGACGATGTAATCGCGCACCTCAGGAAAGCGCGGGTCAAGCACACCGGCGCCCATGGTTTCACCGAGCATTTTATCAGCGAAGCGGGCATAATCCGGATTATTCCGCCCCACAAACGGCACAGGAAACCACAGTGCGATTTTAATGCCGTATGAGTGCGCCTTTTTCACAAATGAAGTCATATCGGGGAATTTGGTTTCTGCGCATTCCCAGGTGCCGCAGCTTGTGTAAGCTCCGTCCCCCTTGCCGTCATAGCTCCAGCCGTCGTCAATTATCATGCTTTTAAAACCGAGGTCGGCAATAACGGGCAGCTCCCTTTCAAGCACCGATTGAGTCGGATTCTGAAAGCAGGCGTACCACGATGAAAACAGCGGTTTGTCACCTGCAAAACCGGCTGAACGGGGCAGAGAGTCAAACGGATAAAAATTACGCCACCATCTGCTCACATCGCCGATGCAGCGGGCAAGAGGCAGCCGCCTTTCGTCAAGTCTGAGATAAAATGAAAAGCCTTCGGCGTCGGGCGCCCCATTTTTGAAAGGCGCAAGCTGCATCCGCAGGGTATCGTGTCCCGGGTCATTCCTAAGCCATGCCGAAATTTCAAACGGCTTTTCGCTTTCCGAAACGGCAGCGGTACGGTAGTTTTCGGTGGAATCGTTAAACAGCGAAAGCACGGGCGCGCCGTCGGTCAGCGTGCTGTATTGCCGCTGAGGATACCAGTTCTGAGGAATATGACGCCCTCTGCCGCCGCACGGAGTCCAGCAGCCGGTTATACCTGCGGGCGGCTCATCCCAGAAGATGACCGCGTCGCATTTGTCGGTTATGCGGCAGAACCGCATATCAATTCTGAAAATCCGGACTCCCCTATCGTCGGAAACGCAGTCGATATTTATATCCGACAGCGACTTTTCCGAACGCGCCGTAAAAATCCGCTCACCGAAATGAAACTGTTTTTCTTCCATGTCGAGAGCCTCCTTTATCGCCGTACCCCGAAAACACTGAAATCAATTACAGCGGGTCTGATTCCGTCAGGCCACTCCAGTATTGTCAGCCTTACATGAGTGCATATCTGTTCATCAAATGTACGGTAATCTATATTGTAATCTTTTTCCGAATCGGAACGGTCAGTAAGAACCCTCCATTCGCCGTTTACCATACCTTCCACTTTATAACGAATGGGACCCGGAACAGCGCCGTTGTTATAATCAAGACCTACCTCACGCCAGAACAGGCGCACGGCGCCAACCGTAAAGCTGCCCATCAGATCACAGGTCAGTGTCGGCTGCGGGTCGTCATCCTCTGCCTGCCAGAATGTCAGACAGCTTTCATCCACTGCATAGAGTGCGTCCCGTCCGTTTTTTGCACTTGACGCTTCCGGACGAAGCCATCCCGTCAGATTAACGCAGTCCGGGCTTGCCGTATTGTCAGACTTATATCCGGGTATATACTGCGGAGTGTCGCTGATTCCGCGGGGACAGAATAATTCGCCGTTCTCATCGACCTCCACGGGGTCCATGCCTATCCGCCTTTCGTACATATGCGTATACGGTGCGGCGATTGTATAAAACGCCCAGAGGCTGTTATCCGGCCCGTGTTCGACACAACCGTGTCCTGCGCCTCCGACAATGCCGTGCCGGTGAGTGGTCAGAGGATTCCTTTTCTGACAGCGAAAGCCGTGAAGCGGCCCTTCATCCGAGAAGAACACAGCCATACAGTATGACGGGTCTTCTGTTTCCGCCGAAGCGTAAATCATGTAATAACATCCGTTGTGCTTCAGAAGATGCGGACCCTCCACCCAGCCGAAATCCCTGTGCTGATAGTGATAGCCCTGCCGCTCCCACGGACGGGCGCGCGGATTCATTTCCACAATTACATAAGGACCGTCAATTACCTGCCGTGGATTGTCACGATTCAGTTCATAACCGACAATCTGACAGCAGTTATATTCCTTATCAGGCAGCTCCCTAAATCTGAACGCGTACATATATATGCGTCCGTCGTCATCCGCAAACAGGCATGGGTCGCAGGGAGTAAAATGATTTCCGTCCGTGTCAAGAAAATCTCCGAGCAGTTCAAACGGGCCCAAAGGGTTGTCTGACACATAAAGCGGACAGCACCATGAGGTGAGCAGGAAGCGGCCTTTCCACGGAATAATTGCCGGACTGTATTTCGGACAGTACGGCTCGGTACGCACATGCTTCCAGTGCTGAAAATCCTCAGTTACCCACGCCATGCCGTAGCTCGGATACAGATACCATTTGTTATCGGAATACATTACCGTAGGGTCGCTGACTGAGCGGTAATCCGGACCGGCAACCGAATCGGGTTTGTTCTCATGGCTGAACATCTCTTTTTCAAAGGGATACCAGTCGTCCTTGCCGCGCGGAATATCCGGCAAAGCCAACGGGTTGCAATAGGTATTCTGATAATTCATGCTGACCGACCCACCCTGATTATAAATAGTTTATTATGATTAAAGTATAATATAAATTTCAGCTGTTTGCAATGTAAATATCAGTGTATGAAGAAATACATATGTGAAATTCAGAACGGCTTTTCCTGTCCGAACGGGCGGCAGTTCCGGTATATGCTTATCTGCTGCGGAAAAGGCGAAGATTAAAGTCAAGAAGATTAAATGCCCTCCGAATCGGTTTTCGGAGGGCTGTGTTATTATTTGAAGAATGCTGTTACTGATTTGATTACGGCTATTATTTCTTTAATAAAGCTGAGAATCATATCAAAGAAGCTGAATGTATAACCGGGGTCAACGGGTTCGTCCTCAGCAGCCTCTGCTGTTTCCGCTTCGACAGTCTGGTCGATGAGATTCAGATATTCAGCATATGCAGATGATGTTTCGAGCAGCTCGTCTGAGTCTTTGCTCTGGTCAACCTCCGTAAGGAGAACGCCTGCCTGCTGAAGGATATCAACATCAAAGCTGTCGATTACCCCGTCATGGCTGCAGTCGGCTGCCATATATTCAGCTTCCGATACATCGCTTTCGGTCAGCATGCCGTTTGCGAGACAGCTAACTATTACCGCGTCCATACCGTCATACCAGCCATCGCCGTTGACATCGCCGAAGATAACAACCGTCAACGTATCGTAAACCGTGCCGGTATTATCGACAAGATTTACCGTTGTTCCCGTTGACATTCTTGCGGTGTTCATCGAAACCGAAATATTGGTGTTTTCAAACTGATCTGCAAGCTCTTCCTTTGTCATTCCGGGCATATCCTCACCGAATATGAATTTTCCGCTGACGGAAATATCGGCTGTTATGCTGTTAATAAAAGTATCGTGCTTCCACTTTGAATAAAGCGTGTGGCTGCCGACAGTACCGCAGACTGAGGTATCGGCAGGAACGGTGCAGGCGGCATCCGTGTACCAGCCCTCAATAACATAGCTGGGATTTGTTACAGTCGGCAGAGTGTACGACGAGCCGAGGGTAACCGTACCTTCAACCGCACTGTAAGCCGCTGTTGCTGTCAGGTAGGTGTTCGCTGTTTTTTCAACAACACGGATATTGCCGAAAACTGCTGTACGCTTCTTTGACGCATCGGAATTAAGGCAGTCAAAGCGAAGCCTGATTTTCTTACAGCCCTCGGGAACCTTTACAACATAATAATGATGTGCGTCTGTACCTGCGGCATATATCGGCGTCTCGCCGTTGTTTGCCCTTCCGTCCGCTTCTTTTATCGGATGAGAAGAATTATTCGTGTGAGGTATGCTGCACTGACTGCCGTTTTCATCATAGAAGAATGTCATGAACCTCGCTCTGCAGTCTGATGCCGCAACATCCGCGCTTACGATATAATATGTATCGATGCCCGCTGCTGACGGTAATTCAATAAAGTCTGTCATCAGATTTCTTTCGGAGGTGTCTCCGGAATTCTGATAGGTCATAGTAACAGTACCGTTATTTTTATCAACAACGCGTGTTTCGTTCGATGTGAGGTAGTCTGTAATATTCTGCGAGCCTAACAGGAATATATTGTCGTAGCCTATGCAGAAGCTGAGCGGCTCCCACTTTGCATAAAGGGTCAGCGGTTGAGTAACTGTCAGCGGAGCAAATGTTCTTAAGCTTTCATCCGCATACCAGCCGGCAAATCTGTAGCCCACTGCTGTAGGTGTGTACGCAGTTGTCGGATTTTCACCGTAAGCAAGAGACAATGTCTTCTGCGAATCACCGATTGTACTGTTATATGTGACGCTGAATGTCTTCTGCGTATATTTTGCAAAAAGCGCTTTATTGCCCTTGAAGGAGTAAGCGCTTGTGTACTGCGTTCCGCTTACGCCGTCTGCAGCAACAGCGTCATACCAGCCGTTTTTATCACAGCCTGTTCTGTCCGGCTGAGCTATAAGAGCGTCGGTATATATGGCATTCATCTGAACGAACGCTTCGGGATAAGGTGTTGCCGTCATATCCTGAATACGGATATTGGAGAACGTAACCTTGCCCGCGCCGCCCGATTTCGATGCAAGACGCAGAGAAATCGTATCCGCATTTTCCTTTGCAGTGAATTCAATGTTACAGGTCTGAGTTACTCCGGGATTCAGAGCGAATGACCTTTCGTTAAGGGGGCTGAGATAACCGCTCCATACATCGTAGGCTTCGGGCCATTCAAAAATCAGAATGTTATAATTTTTTGAGCCGGGATTGCCGCTGTCCGCTGTGATATCGGCAGAGACCTTATATTTGTGACCTGCGATAACGGGCATTCTGTAAGCGTTTGAACCGTTTGCAGTGCTGGTTATTTCACCGGCTTGGCCGGAATCGGTTATAATCGTATAGCTGTTCGTGCCGTAATTGACTTCGGTGCTGTAGGTCGCGCCCGATTTAACCTGATTCGTGCCCCAGCGGTCAAAATCAAATATTGAGTTGTAGTTTATATCAAACGCCTCTGCCCAATGGGAGAAGAGTCTGACATTCGCGCTGCCCGTTGCTGACGATGAAGTTATCTTTGTACCGCTTTCGGTATACCAGCCGTCAAAGCTGCAGCCTTTTCTTGTCGGCGTCTGCAATTCGCCGAAGGTTGAATCTGCATTTACATAGTTGAAAGCTGAATCGTATACCGCATCGGAGTAATAACGCGACGCGTCAATAAGTCTGATGTCGCTGTACGTTCTTGGACTTGCTCCGCTTGCGCCGAAACGCAGACCGATTTTTGTTGAGCCTGCGGGTGCAGTGAAATAGAATGTATATTTCTGTGCGCTTCCGCCGTCAAGGGTACCTCCGATATAGGTTTTGCCCGAATACTTAACCATGTTCGTATCGGCTGCCGTACCGCTGTCAAAGTTGACAAATACGTTTCCGCCCCAGTTGTCGATATAGAACGACAGATAATACTTTGTTCCCGCCGTTACAGGGATAGTGTAATAGCCTGCGCCCGTATTCCAGCTTGTGTACGGAGAAGCGCCGTTCGGATTTCCGGGTACTGTGACTGAACCCTTTTCAAGGTCTATAGGAGCGATTCCGCTTATTTCGTTCAGACACGGAGAGTCTGAAGCGGCATATTCCGAAATTGAGAAGAGGTTGTCATAGGTTACCTCGTTTATGTCAATCCATTTAGAATACAGTGTGATATTGCCTGCGGCGATGTCGTTTTCGTCGACTCTGTCTGTAAGCGCGGCATCGGAATACCAGCCTTCAAAAACATAGCCGGGGCGTGTCGGCGCAGTCAGATTACCGTATGCCGCACCGTGTACGGCGGTACCGTATCTGCTCGGATATGAAATGAAATCGTCAAGTCTGTCCGCGGCGGTCTTTTCAACGAGTATTACATTTCTGTATGTTAATGTTGAACCTGTTGTTTTATTGCTGAATCTGACGGTTGCCTTTGTCGCGCCTGCGGGTGCTGTGTATGTACCCGTAATTATTTTTTTGCTGTTATTGTTACAGTATTCTCCGCCGCCGCAAAGCGCAGTATAACCTGTATTGTCAAATACAAACAGCTGGAAGTTTGCCCAGCCCTGAGTTGCATTGGTTGCTTTGACCTCAACCGAGAAATAATAGGTTGTTCCTGCGGTAACGGGTACCGTCATGCAGTCAGGATTTGTGCTTGTTGTTACCTCGCTGCCCGAAGCACCGCTTGGATTGGCGTATGTCAGTGAAATGCTGTTGTCAGCAGCATTGTATATCGCGGGAGATTCATTTGGTTTGCTCGGTGAATTGCCGCTCCTGCTTACCCATTCAGCGGGATTGAACAGGTTATCGTAAGCGACATAATGAACCGTATCGCTGTAGCACGCATACAGCGTTTGGTCTGCAGTCAGTGTGCATACCGTTTTTGCCGTAACAACCGTACCGCTTCCGTCCCTCTCTGTGTTCCAGCCTGCGAAATAGAGTCCGCCCGGAGGAGTGACCGTCGGCAGCTCACCGTAAGCCTCGCCGTAATGAACGGCTTTGCTTGCTGCGCTTAAATCTGTACCGCCGTTTGAAATATCAAAGGTTACCGTATACGGGAGCTTTTCCCACTGCGCCTCAAAGGTTACATCGCCGTACATGCCCGTGTATGCTCCTGCGGAATAAACCTTATCTTTTATGAAATCGGTTTCATTAAGCGATGTACCCGCTGCATTTACGGCTTTCCAGCCTGCAAAGATGTAGCCGTCCTTCTGCGGTGTATCCAGCACCAGAGCAGTGCCGTCGATATTGAATGAAGCTGTTGTGCTTACGCCGTCAACAACTTTTGCTGCGGTATATGTAACAGGAGTGTACCGGTAAGTTACCGAAACAGCAGAGGATATGTCCGCAAATACTGTTGAGCTTTCGGTACAGGTATAACCGGGTATATACTTCGGCCCCGTTACAACCGTGCTGCCCTCATAAGCCTCACCGATATCGCAGGACAGCGCTTTGCTGCCGTTTTTGTGATAAACTGTCACAGCTGTTTTTGAACCCGGCACAGAGTTGTCTTCTTCAAGAGTGTCCGAGGCCTTAAGAGCTGCAATTGTTTCCTTAATCGCGGGAACAGAACCCTTCGGGGTGCCGTCATAATCGAAAATACCGAATTTTGTCTCATAGGGACACCAGTCGTGACCGCAGATAAAGCATACATCATGGTCCTGACAGCAGTAGATAATCATACCTGCAAGACAGCTGACATTTTTAAGCTCCGTCATGACCTCTCTGAAATATTCTCCCTGTCCCTCGGGGGTATGGGGAATGCCGTTGATTGTATACTGAGATGTTTCACCGTAAAAATGGTTTGCATACTGACGGAGTACAATTGACGGCCACTGAGCCTGCTGATCGGGATATTCCTGCTGAAGCGTTTTTCTGAACTGCGGCGGAAGCTTGTTTATAAAGTTCTGTCCGTCGGCAATTGCTTCGGCTTCTGAGGTGTAACCGTAGTTATCGTAGAGAATTGCAGCCTTCTGTTCGGGAGTTTTCAGTCCGCCCTCGCTCCAGAAACCGAATTCCGTAATGATTATCGGCTTCTGAGTAATGCTGTTAAGCAGCTTGACGCTTCTGGCGTAATCCTTCGGCGAGGCTTCGCCCTGGTTGCCTGTATAAATGTCAAGGGCAACATAATCGCAGTACTGAAGATACGGTGCCAGAAGTCCGTTCAGTTCCAGACCTGACTCCGTTACATCTCCAAGATTGTAGCCAATCGGGAAGCCGTCATTTGTTTTTGCTTTTTCTATGCTGATTGCCTCAAGCTGAACACCGATATACTCTGCCGCCTGCGCCGGAGTAAGCGAGCGTCTGAAGGTGGAGATGTTCATCTCGTTAGTAATCTGGAACATGTCAACGAGGTCTTTAAGGTCGTTATAAAGATATACGGAGATATCTGCGATTGTATCAAGGTCGTTCACGGGATCAAGTCCCATGTCGCCTGTGAAATCATAGGGGTACGGCGTGACGGCAAGAATTTTGAATCCTCTTGCCTTATACTGCTCGCATTTTTCCTTATATGCTTTATACTCGTTTCTTACATATTTAACATCGCCGTTATTGTATCCGTTTGCATCGAACGGACACGGCATGTCAATTCTTACCCAGTTAAAGCCTGTATCGGAAAGCGCGTCAAAATTGCCGTTAGGCTGGCAGACGCCGTAAATATATCCGCCGTTCTGTCTGATAAGAGCTTTGACATCCTCATTGACGGGTTCGTCGGTTCCTGCCGCAACGCCCTCGGGAACCGTAGCGTTATAGCCTGAACAGCCGTCATATCTCTTAAGAAAAAGATATACCGAGTCACCGATAACCGTATCTCTTGTTGTGCCGTAATTAAGGTTTGCTATTCTGACATTTGAGAAGGAAGAAATTCCGTTCGTTCCGAAGGTTTCGGCAAAGTTGCCTGTCTGCAGGGCTCTGTGGTCTATTGTTCTGTATGCGTCAGTTGAAGCGCTCTTCTCAATCTCAACAATAATGTCGGTTAAAGGCGAGCCTGCGTTTCTGCTTTTTGAATAGTAAAGGAAAGCGCACGTTGTGTCCGATGTGACGCCGTAATTTACGCTGCCGTCACATCCGTTTACTATTCTGTATTCGGACTCTTTTCCGTTCAGCGTATATGTCTTTGTCTGATTATTCCGTGAATATGCTCTGTCCGCGGTAACATAAATTCTCAGGTCGGTTATCGCTTCGTCGGGATTTGCTGTCTGCATATAGGCAATGCATTCATAATGACTGCCGTTTCCCATGAATTTTGCCGAACATCGGGTATTGCTGTTCAGATCGGCATAGCTTGCTCTTTCGGAAAACGCCCTTTCAACAGGGATGTAGCCTGCATTTCGCGCTTCGTCACAGGCAGCCTCAAAAGAAGAACCGTTAAACAGTGCAGCCTCTTTGATGTACTTTATATTTTCATCGCCCGACGGATATGTAATATCATCGGTCAGCAGTCCCGTATATGAAAAAGCTTCTTTAATAAGGTCGCCGTCTCTGTCAATAACATAGCAGCTTCCCTGCGGATCAACACCGTCATAGTTGCCGTCACAGACATCTATACCGCCGCCGAAGCCCTGTGTCAGTGTGTACTGAACACCGCTGTATGTGATTTTTGTTTCGCCGCTCACGGTATTGCCGTGGTCGTGACCGTAAAACAGACCGATAACATTATCCTTTGCAAGTGCCTTGAACAAATCCTTTGTACTGTTGTAAGAGCATTTCGGAGCTTCGTCAAAGGAACCTGTCAATGTCGGGTTGTCTGTGCTTACAACGTACTGTCTTCGACCTTCGCCGTCGGGATTAACGGTAATCGTATTATTGCTGATATGATTGTAGCAGGCATGAGTAATGCTTCCCGATACCGTTGGCTTTGTAAGTATTGATGCTTCGGGAGAATCACCGAGATATACCTCCTGCAGCGCAATGTGCTGATAAACGATGCACCGGATTTTTTCGCCCGCGCTGTTTGAAGCGTCTGTCCATGTATTTACGGCAGAAACTACATTAGCGTAGCTTTCCTCATTACCGGTTTCAACATTATATCCGACCCGTGCGAATTTGTTTCTGTTGATTATATCATTATCGTAAGAGCCTGTATTAAGCAGAATAACACGGCGGGCAACCTTTGAGCCGTCATTTGTATAAACATCAATATAGCCCGTGCCCCACAGAGTAGCGGAGTTGTCGGAGGCTGATGAGACACCTGATGTATCAAGCCCGTTCTGATTAAGTCTGACCGCGCCCTTTGAAAGGTAGTATTCGTATTGCTCTCTGAGGGAAATCCTCTGAGTCTGTTCCTCGTCGTGATAGTTTACCTCATAGTCGTGATTGCCGAACGTAACCGCAAAGGGAATCGGGCTGCCCGATGCATCCTTAAACTCATCTACAATGCAGTCAACTGTCCTTTGAAAAACATCGTCGCCGTTACAGTGCAGAACATTGTCGCCTGTAAGCACAATAAGGTTGGGGTTATACCTGCGAACGGCAAGCCTTATTGTCGCAAAAGCCTTCGCTGAAAGATAAGAGTTATCCTGAATATCCGATAACTGCAGGATGCGGAAGCTTCCGTCTGCGTTTTCCCGGAGAGCCTCGCTGTATGCTCCGCTTGCTTTTGCGGCAAACAGACCGCTGAAACCCTCAACGCCTGTAACCATCGTGCTGACTATCATTACCAATGAAAGTACGACTGACAGAATTCTTTTGTATTTTTTCATATTTTTGCCTCCCGTGAACGGTCAGAATAAATGATGATACAATATACCGATTTTATTTTAACACACTCCGTCTGAAACATCAATTGTTTTATGTTCGAGATTGGAAAAAGCTGAAGTTTATATCACCGTATGCATATATGTACTATTCCACGATTGCAATGCGTATGGTATTCATATTTTAGTCCGGACACAAAGAATAACCTCTGTAATGAACCAAACGGTCATTACAGAGGTTATATGCATTTACAGGCTGAAAGTATTGATAATTATATTTTTAATCGAAAATGATTTCGCAATCCCAGACATCAACGGGGAAATCCTGAAAAACGGATTTGAGTCTTTTGTGAACATCCTCTTTTGCCGCATTCTTCTTGAGAATAACCTGCAGGAATCCTCCGCCGCCGGCACCGGAAACAAACCTGCCGTCAATCAAATCCTCAATCACCATAAATATCTGTTCAATAAGGGTATTCGATGTGCCTCTGCCAATTTTTTTGCTCAGCTCCCAATGGTAATTAAGAAGCTGCGCAAATTCATCTATATTTCCTCTTTCAAGCGCAGAACACATTTTATCCGCAACAGTTTTTATCTCGCCGTGAGCATATAAGCTTTCCGGATCGTTGCCAACATAATTGCCGACAACATCTCGCAGCAGATTTCTTGCAAGCCTTCTCTGACCTGTGTAGATAAGACAGAATCTCTCATTCAGCTCCGCTTTCGCGTCATCGTTCAGCTCGATTTTTTTTACATTTATCTGCTGATTAATTCCCGGCTCGCTTGTAATAAGCTTTATGCCGTTTATTACTCCTCCGACCTGATCCTGCCAGCCGCCGCCTGTTGACATTATCTGCTCCATTGCAAGCACATGACCGTATAAATCCGCATCTGAATACTCCGTACCTGTGAAGTCAAGCACTGCCTTTACACATGCTGCCGCAAGAATTGACGAGGTTCCGAGTCCGCTGCCCTTTGGTACATCAGTTACCTCACTGTGCATTTCGAACCCGCCGCCCAGGCGAACCAGTATTTCGTCTAAATTCCCGCCGGCTTTCGGAATAATTCCGCAGGCCAGCAGACATGCCTTCTGTAAAGCAAAAGCATCGTAAGGATTTCCGGTATCCTGCAAGGCTTCTATCTCAGTAAACTCACCGTGAACATCCATATCACGGCTGTCAAAAACGATTTTTCGCTCGGGTATTTTAATCATCGTAACCTCGACAGGCAGTCTGCCGTTATGACTGACCGCGGCATTGAGTACCTTGCCTCCGTGTTCAATACAATAAGGCGGTGTGTCGGTCCATCCTCCGCCCCAGTTGACTCTTAACGGAAGCTTAACAACCGTTTTATCCGAAACAATTTTTATGTTTTCGTTAAATTTCAGGTTATCGAGAGTTGAGGCTAAAACAGTGTCCGATATTGTTTTGAAGCATTTCTTTTTCAGCTCATCACTGTCAGCTGCAACACCGATATAATGATAAAGGCGGATTGCTTTTGAAAAATCCTTCAAATTGCCGAGTTCAAGACTATTTATCTTATTATCAAGCCATTTCTCCTGAATTTTAGTAAGAGGTGAACCGTTAAGAATGCTTTCGACATTTTGAGCAGGAGCATCGCAATCAATTAATTCTGCGATTTCATCCATACGGACAAGGTCGCTCATTCTTTCCTGCCAGTCTATTATCGCCTGCGGGTCAGCGTCGTTAAAGCCGGAGCAGAGCGATTTTTTGCTTGCAGTTTTCCACCTGTCAAAATCTCCGCCTTTATTCATCACAAGCTTATAAAGGTTGAGAGCGGACTCCACGGCATCCCTGATCGTGTCGCATTCCGGATAAAGCTCAGCAAACCACAGCGGCTGACTGTCGCCGATAAAACTTATATCAGCCAGAGCCTTTCCGAAAAGCTTTGCTTCTTTAGGATTATCCTCAACGCCGTAAATTCTGCAGACAAATTTTCCGTCTGACTGCTTCAGTCCGTGAAGTACTGTATTATCGGGTATTTCCTCGTCGTGAATATCAATAAACGAAATAAGCGAGTTTTTGCCGATTTTTGCATTGCGGTGAACATAGGAGCATTCAAGGTAGCATCCCCGGCCGATTTCGGCGCCTTTACTCAGCACCGAATTATAACCTGCCGTGTCAGCGGAAAGTGAAGAATTAATTCTGTTATTCCATCCGAGTACATCGTATTCCTTCCAGCCTTCATTCATTAGCTGTAAAACTTCTTTTGTTGTGCCGAAATGAATAAATTTTGCCGGTGCAAGATTGAGAAGTTTCATACTGAACGGGCTGAGCAAATTCCAGATAACAGTCCTCGCATCATGGAGTTCATCGCAGAATTCACCCTCGGGCGCCTCGTTATAGAAGGCTTCGAGAGTGGAGTCTGCTGCAAGAGGATAGAGAAAATCACCGTAAAGGGAAAGCCTTGTAACAGCGTTGATATATTTGTTTTCGCCGTCCTCGGTTTCCACAAGAGAATAAAGCGCATTTAAAACATCGGGGGCAAAAATCACCGCGCCTGTATCAATGGAAACATTTCCGTTTTCGTTTACCGCGCCGGCTCCTGTAAGAGATTCTACACTTTGCTTATGTAAAAATCTTTTAACGTTACCCTTCTCATCCCCGAGAAAAACGCCGTGGTTTTTGCCGATTTCAGCGCTTTCCTTAAAAGATATCGCCGCAGCACCGCTTCCCGAAAAATCAATCTGCAGCGGATTGTAAAGCAGCATAACATCGCCCGAAAGGACAAGCAGACCCTCTCTTATTCTGCCGGGTACAGATGCAATTGAAATCATAAACTCATCAAAAAGAGTTGAGGGCTTACCGTTGGGCAGAACTCTCGGTACGGGTGAAAACAGCTTGCCCAGAGCGGAATAAGCGGGAGTTCGCTTGCTGTCACCGCCGCTGTGGATTATTGCAAATATTTTACCGCAAAAGGTACCGTATTTTTCCTTAAGATATTTTATTGCGCTCAGAGTTGCTCCGCCGGAGCCGACCCTTTCGCCGTTCTTATCGGGAATTACAATAAAATCAGTATAAGCCGGCAGTTTTCTTGCTGCCAGCTGTTTTCTGAATATCTGTGCCTGATGCTCATTTGACGCCGTAATAACTATGGCATCAAACTGAGGAATCGCCGCTCCGTTTAATGTTCTGTCATAATCGTCCTGCGAATCATAAAGAGACTGCTGGAGGAACAGAGCGGTTAAGTTTGAATGAGAATTATTATTCATAATATCCCCTGTTTATTTTATAGCTTTATGTAAGATTCTGTACGCGGTATTGCTTCTCATAAGCTCTTCAAATCTCGCCTTGCGAATATGCTCTGTCAGATAATCCTGCTTTCTGCTGAATTTACTGATTCTCTTAGCCTTATCAAGCGGCTGTTCAATTATATAGGAGAAGAAATCCGCAAGAGCATCCACTGAAAATCTGTACGGCAGCTCGCCGTTTTCAAATATCGGCTCCGATAGAATCTGCCGGAACAAATCGTCGTCACTGTCAACTTTTTTGATATACTCAACAGCATCATCAACAGAGGCAAAATCGTTGATATTAATAAAGCTTTTCGGGTTAAAATCCTGCGCGATATTTTTATTTCCCCAATAAATCGGGATTGTTTTTGCCTTGAATGCATCAAGTATTTTCTCAGAGGTATATCCGCTTGAGGCATCATTTTCAAATGCGACTGAAAATTTGAATTTCTCCTGGAAAGCAAGTTTATCTTCAACAGGACCGCCGACATTATTCATATATCTGCCGCCGGAGGAAACCTGCTTATATTCCGAAAGCTTTTTGAAAAATTCCCCTCTGATCGGATTGGCATTGGAAACAACAAAATTGCAGAATTCTGTCTTTGCCTTTATATCGTCCTCGGTAAAATTGTGCTTTTGAAGTGCCTTATCCATTCCCCAGATTGAAAAAAGAGGATATCTCAGATATCTGTCCTCATATGACAAATTGTCAAATGAAATACCGTAATCGCAGAGGTTAAAATCGGGGCAGATATCCTCTCCGGAAAAGAATATTTTAACGCAGTTTTCATGTTTGAGATTTTCATCGCCGAAGCAGCTGAAAATCACATAATCCGGGTCGTCGCACTGAACTACATCATAGTTCTTTTCATTGCTCTGAGCAGAAAATTATTCTCAAAATTCAAGCCCTGGAAGAAATCAACAAACTTTACTTTTATTGTTCTCATAACTGCCTCCGAAGATTTATTATCTGAATTATACCATATTTATCAATAAAGTCAACAAAAGCAGCCGTGAATATCATGGCTGCTGAATAATGCTGTTATCGGGTTTTATCGATTCTTAATTTTTGCATAAAGCCTACTAATATCAATAATATGTTTGTTATTTCCAATATATAAATTTTCCATCATATTGCCCACCTTTGAAGCAATTATTCTCATAGGCTTATCAAACAGTTTTTGACGAACAAGTCCGATACCTGAGCATCCGAAATATATAATAATAACCGAAGCAATAAAATGAAGTATCATATAATGTGAATTAATGTATTCTTTGCCGTTTAAGATATTTGAATAAAGATTTGTCCCCATAAGTTCATAACAATGAATAATATATACATCAAAAGTTACCGATGAAATCGTGCAAATAAATTTTGTTGCCTTATCTGATTTTATATTTATCTTTGCAAAGAAAAGCAACAAGCAAACCGCAGATACAAGTGTAGGCAAAGAAGTATATCTGAAAACTCTTGTTGAACGGTCATCTGTTCCTAACTTTAGGCATAAATATTTAACAACAAAAAAGAAAACAATATTAATATTCTAAGCAATTCAATGTTTGCCGCTCTTTTCTGCATTTGATACATCTACCCTGTTTAAATAATGAAAATATTCTAACACAGCATTTTCAAAAAGTCTACAATTTGACAAAATTTTCAAAAAACATTTTATTTTTTTGAAAATGAAAAACTTCAGAAAATTTGTCCGTTATTAATCAGTACTTATCAAATTAAAACCGCAGCAAACTATTACTACTTTATTTATCAGTACTCCTTATCCATATACACTGTTTAAATTATTGAATACTTAATTTTTTATATCATATATGCGCTATCACATGATAACATTTGCTGCGTTATTCAAATGCGTGTATGAATAGCGCAGCAGAGCATAACGGTTGAAATGCTCTGCTGTTTATGAAGCTTTTTTATATTTTCCTTGCAAGCGTAACGGATTTATAGGTTCCGTTATCCTTCTTTTCGCCGGTCTGCTTAAAGCCCTGAGCTTTCCAGAATGCGAGGGACTCCTTATGTACCTCGGCGCAGTCGAGCGACATATAGTCAAAGCCCTGTCCCTTCATGGCGGCACGGACATCGGCAAAAATTCTCGAGCCTATCCCCTGCCTCTGCATATCTCCGTCAACCATGAACCAGCCTATGAATGCGTCGTCGCTTTCGGGATAGCCTGCAATCAGGTCAAGCACGGCAATAAGCTTTTCTTTCTCATAGAAGCCTACGAAATACTTGTTTTCGGCAGTTGCCGATTCGGGGATGCTGCTGATTACCTCTGTCAGACTTTCCGCTGACGGAACTGCTCCGAGATATTCGTAATATTTTTCGTTGGACTTGCACAGCTTATATACATCGCCGATATCCTCTTCGCTGATTCTGCGGACATCGTATTCCGTGGAAAGAATCTGAATATCGGGCAGAGCCGCGCCGTTTTCAGCCTCATAGTCGATTGCCTGTCGGAACTGTGTTTCGTACAGCTCGCGGTATGTGCCGCCGAGCGCAAGAAGCTCGTCATGCGTTCCCTGCTCGGCAATAACGCCGTCCTTGACAACAAGAATGCTGTCCGCCTTGAGAATAGTTGAAAGACGGTGGGCGATGACAATGCTTGTCCTGTCCTTCATCATGTTTTCGAGGGCGTCCTGAATCGCGTTTTCGGAAATTGAGTCAAGTGCCGAGGTAGCCTCGTCAAGAATGAGGATTTTCGGATTTTTAAGAATAACGCGCGCAATCGAAATACGCTGCTTTTCGCCGCCGGAGAGTTTAAGTCCTCTGTTGCCGACCTCGGTGTTATATCCGTCGGGCTGATTTACGATAAAGTCATGAATATTCGCTATACGGCAGGCATTCTCTATTTCCTCCATAGTCGCGTCTTCCTTTGCGTAACGGAGGTTGTCAAGAATTGTTCCGTTGAAGAGGTAGGTTTCCTGCGTTACCACGCCGATACACTGACGCAGATATCGAAGATCAAAATCGCGCACATCCACGCCCGCAACCGTTACCTTTCCACCGAGTACATCGTAAAGACGCGGAATAAGATTGACAACTGTGGATTTGCCTGAGCCCGAAGGACCTACGATGGCGTACATTTTGCCGCCCGGAACGGTGAAATTGACATCTGTCAGCAGCGGCTGTTCCTTATCGTAGCTGAACACTACATGCTCATAAACAATCGGCTGGTCCGTGACATCGGGCTTCTTTCCGTTTTCGGGAGAAACGATTGTATTCTCACGGTCAAAATAGTCGAAAATCCGGGTGAACAGCGCAAGTGAACGGGTAAAGTCAACCTGTATATTCATCAGAGATTCAACAGGACGGTACAGGCGGTTGATAAGCGCAACCGTTGCGGTAATTGTACCGACCGTGATTGCCGTATCAATTTTATTGATGATGAGCAGACCGCCCGCAAAATAGATGAGCAGAGGTCCTATCTGAGTGAACATACCCATAATAACACTGAACCATTTGCCGCTGCGGCGTTCCTTAAGCGTTATCGCGGTTACCTCTTCATTCACTCTGACAAAGTTCTCATACTCTTTTTCCTCACGCGTAAAGATTTTTACAAGCATTGAGCCGCTGACGGAAAGAGTCTCATTGATAACCTGATTCATTTCATCGTTCTTTTCCTGACTTTCGGAAAGCAGCTGCCAGCGCGTTTTACCCGCGCTTCTTGTGGGAAGAATGAGCAGTGGGATAATCGCGATGCCTACAAGCGCAAGCTGCCAGTTCATCTGAAAAAGCGCAACAAGCGTGGTGACAACCGTTGCGATGTTGCTGACAATGCTTGTAAGCGTGCCGCTGATTACCGTGCTGACTCCGCTGATGTCGGTATTCATTCGGGTGATGATATCGCCCTGCTTCTCCGTTGTGAAAAAAGAGTGCGGCATGTACTGCAGATGATGATACATCTGATTTTTCATATCAAAGATAATGCGTTGAGAAATCCATGCGTTGATGTAGCTTTCAAGTACGCCGATAACCTGACTGACGGCAAGTGCGCAGAACGCCATGATAAGCAGCTGAATAAGCAGCGCCATATCCTCGCCTACAAGTGCCTGGTCGACAATTTTTCCCGTGATGATAGACGGGAAAAGTCCGACCGTAGCGGAAAGCAGAATTGCTATAAAAACAAGCATAAACTGCAGCCAGTACGGCTTTAAATAAGACAGTATGCGCAGAATAAGCTCCTTTGTAACCTTCGGCATATTCTGTTTTTCTTCGTCGGTCAAGAATCCCCTCGGTCCGAGTGAGCTGCGTCCTCCCGGCATAGTACCCCTCCTGTTCTGATTTTCATCAGTTTATACGTTTTATATTATCAAAAAATACGCTCTTTTTCAACAATTATTTACCGAAATCAGTACAGGCGCGGTTTATAAAAAGCAAAAATGCCATTCCGGGTGAATCGAAGCAGTAAAAATTCTTCACTGTTCTTACCCGGAATGATATTTTCCTTGATGCGTTTCAAGCCTGCTTTCAGCTGACGATAACCGGCTGAAGCTGTCTGCCGCTCAGAGCCTCCTCCACACATTCGGGAATTTTCGTAAAATCGGAAATCAGTGAGCGCGGTTTTTTAACGCAGTCATCCTGCATAAGCGGCACAAAAAATATGTTTTTATAATTCAGAAGATGGCCGATATTCTTCGCCGAGCTTCCGAGCCCGTCATTTGTTGATACATTTATTATCACGGGTCTGCTGTTTCTCAGGTGCGATTTTGCCGCCATTGTAACTGATGTGTCGGTTATGCCGTTGGCAAGCTTGCCGAGAGTATTGCCCGTACACGGCGCAATAACAAGTACGTCAAGCAGCTTTTCCGGCCCTAAGGGTTCCGCTCCCCCGATTGTATGGATTATCGGGTTTGAGCAGATATTTTCAACCTTTTCTATCAGCTCCGAGGCTTTTCCGAAACGCGTATCGGTCGACCAGACTATCTCTGACATTATCGGTATAACATTATAATTAAGCTTTTTCAGATTTGCCATCTGCTCAACCGCCTTTGATACGGTACAGAACGAGCCGCACATGGCAAATCCGACGGTTTTATTCATTGCTTTCACTCTCCTTTATCATGCCTGCAACAGTGTCCGCTATATTTACTCCAGCGCTTACGGGCGTGTATTTCCCGGGCAGACTTTCTGCAAGCACATATCTGAAGCTGTACCTGTCAGCCCCGGCAATACTGAAGCCGTAGGGTCTTGACGCAACCTCAACATAGAGATTCTTCCCTGTAAGGCATTCAAGTCCGTTTCGTTCAATTATATTGCACGGAACGGTATTGACAATTATATCAAAATCACCGAGTCTTTCATTTACATTATGCGTATGCTCTGTACGCATTCCGTCGTTTTCAGCAGCGGCAAAGGACCGGCTACGGCGTGAAAACGAGGTAACATCCGCGCCGTTGTTCTTAAGGCTCCTGCATATTTCTCTGCCGCATCTTCCGTATCCGATAACCGCTGCCTTCATCATATGCAGGTCGGTCTCCGTGTTCTCGAGTATCACTCTCAGCGTTCCCTGCGCGGTAAGACGGGAATTTTTAATAAGAAAGCCTTCATCGGAACAGTAGCTGTATGCCCTGCACGGAAAAGCGTCAGCGGAAATATTGCCGCAGAAGACTGTATGTCTGTCATCTAACGCTGAACACAGTTCATTAAAATCAACGCCGGAAACACAGCCGTTCGCAACTGTCGGCAGAGGAAGAATTATTATCTGAGCGCCGCGGACATCGCTGACCCGCCTTTCGGCATCCATGCAGACCGCGCTGAAGCCAAGCTCACCAAGACGCCTGCAGCAGCTCTGCATTTTTCTGTCACAGCCGAAAACAAGAATTTTTTTCTCCATATTTTTAATACCTCCACCATATATTATGAAAAATTTGTTTTATGGTGAAGATTTATTCTGTTTTCCTATTTATTTTTTTAAAGTTTTGCAATATAATGTTATACGGATATAAAGCGAATTCGGAGATGAAATTATGTACGAAATAGATAAGCTTCTTAAGGAAATAAAACGTGTTCATTTTATCGGTATCGGCGGTTCGGGAATGTGTCCTCTTGCGGAGATACTGTTCAACGAGGGATATGAGCTTTCGGGTTCGGACAACAATGAGACGGACACCCTTGCAAGAATAAGGAATATGGGCATTCCCGTTGTTCTCGGTCAGAAGGCCGAAAACATTGAGGGCGCGGAAATGATTGTTTACACAGCGGCAATTCTTCCCGACAATCCCGAGCTTCTTGCCGCAAAGGCTTCGGGCATTCCCACATACGAAAGAGCCGACCTTTTAGGCGCAATCACAAGAATGTACAGCGACTGCTACTGCGTCTGCGGTACTCACGGCAAAACAACGGTTTCGTCAATGCTTACACAGATTATGATTCAGTGCGGCAGAGACCCGTCGGCTGTCATCGGCGGCAAGCTTCCGCTTATTCAAAGCAGCGGCAGAGTAGGTCAGACCGAAAATATGGTCTGCGAGGCATGTGAGTTCAAAGACCACTTCTTACAGCTCGCACCCGACATTGCCGTAATTCTCAATGTTGACGCCGACCATCTTGAATATTTTAAGAATATTGAAAATATTATCAGATCATTCCGTAAGTTCTCTGAAATGGCGACAAAAGCGCTTATCATCAATGGCGACGACGCAAACACACTCAAGGCTGTTGAGGGAATTACGGGCAAGGATATCATCAGCTTCGGCATTGATAAGAAAAGCGATTTCTATGCCGACAATATTGAAATGGTTCACGCGTTTGCGCACTTTGATATTTACAAAAAAGGCGAAAAGGTCGGTTCCGTAAAGCTTAAGGTTCCGGGATATCACAATGTCGGCAACGCTCTTGCGGCAATTGCGGCGGCAGATTACAACGGAATTGAGATTTCCGACGCAATAGCTTCCCTTGAGCAGTTCGGCGGCGCATGCAGACGCTTTGAAATCCTCGCAAAAACTCACGGACTTACAATTGCCGACGACTACGCGCATCATCCCGCGGAGCTTAAGGTAACTCTTGAAGCCGCAATGCAGATGGACTACAATCATGTATGGGCGGTTTTCCAGCCGTTCACATACTCAAGAACAAAGGAGCTTATGGATGACTTTGCTGAGGTTCTGCAGATTCCCGACAGATGCGTTATGACCGAGATAATGGGTTCACGCGAGATCAACACCGAGGGCGTTTACACAAGTCAGCTTGCCGCAAAAATTCCCGGCAGCGTATGGTTCAACACCTTTGAAGAGGTTGCGGACTATGTGCTTGAAAATGCGGAGGAGGGCGACCTGATTATTACACTCGGCTGCGGCGACATTTACAAAGCGGCAAAAATGATGATAAAAAAGCTTGACAAATAACGAAAGCATTAAACTAAAAGCAGTTTTAAGATTATCAGACCGACTGATTTTCTTAAAACTGCTTGTTTTTGTTATTCTCTTTTTTATCCTGCGCCGAACGTATTTACAATCAGAATGTGTGCTTATTGAAGTTTTCCTCGAAATAGCCCTGCACAAGCTTTGATATATTGTTGCCGCTTTCGGAAACGCCGTCCGTTTCCTTGGCGTCCTCCTCCTTCATTCCCGATGTGATATCCACATCGGTTTTAAGAGCTTTCTGCTTGATATTTTCAAAGAACGCCTCCGACATCTCGGCAGGTGTTGACTCAACCGGGCTGATACCGTCGGGGTTTTCCTCCGCGGCGTTATCATTTATGCCGATAACCTCAACTGAAGCGGCAAGACGGTCTGCGGGAAGGAAGCCGGCATCCTGCAGCGATACAGGCTCCTCAAGGTCCTCGGGAAATCTGATATTCTTCTTCGGCGGAGGCATATTTCTTTTCTTTGCTATTTCGGTCTGCTTTTCAAATCTTTTGTTCTCCACGAAATGCCTTACGGGACTCGGCGAATAATTATCCACGGGAAGACCTGCAAGCTCGCGCTGAACAGCCATCTCAGCGGCAATTTCTTCGTTCTGCCTGTCGCGTTTGAAATAAAGCGGAATAAACATAACGAAGGAAATAATCTGAACAAGAACCGCCTGGATAACATACCATTTCATCGGCATCATACCGTAGGTAATGTAAACGCAGGTAAGAAGCATATTATTGACAAAATGGTCAGCCGTCGACATCCACACAGTTCCGTTTACACGGTAAAACATTCCCCACTTGAGAGCGGAAATGAAATCAATAAACAGATTGCAGACGATAATAAACGCCGTCATCTGCCAGCCGTAGCCCCGGAAACGTCCGGAAATAATATACTGTAAAATTGTCGGTACAAGAAGGAGCGTATAAAGTACAGCCTGAATCACATTTGATTTTCTGAGTCCGAATTTATCAAAAAGCTGCGTGATGACAAAGCCGCGGAAAAAAAGCTCCTTAAAAAGTGACTGCAAAAGCACAGTGAACATAAACAGTCCTATTGCAAGCAGCGTACCCTTAAAGCTCATTGCGTCATTTGTATTCGGGAAAGAGATATTCAGATGAAGATTTTCATACCCCTTGGTTAACAGCACCGTATATTCCGCTCCGTAAACAATGGCGGCAGGGATAACGGCATACAGCACCCCGATAAGAATTTCAAAGACAAAGCCGTACTGTCTGAAGCAAAAATTTCTGATATTGAATTTAAGCAAAAGCGAAGCGATAATAAAAACACCGAGACCCGCCAGCCGCGCTATAACATTACTTCCGAAAAGCGAGCCCTGTGTGTGTATGAAGAACACATCGCAGGTCTGAAAAAGCAGTACAAAAAATGCCGCAATAAATACGGCTGCAGTTTTTCCGCTGTTTTTAAGCGCCATGTGTTCTCACTCCCTTCTGATTTTTATTATAGCACAAATACACGCTGTGTCAAATAAGATTATCCCGTAAAGCTGTTGAAAAAATATGAATTATGTGTTAATCTTTTTTCAGAATCCTGTTCCCCGGAGGTGTTGTTTTTGAATAAGGCTCCGCTTGAATTTGCCGTAATAACAGACTCTCATTATTATTCTAAAAAATTAGGCGTTGATACGCCGTCATATAACGCGTTTAACGGACGAAGCCAGAAAATGATTAAGGACAGCGAGGAAATCATCGCCGCCGCCTTTGCACAGCTCGCAAAAAGCGACTGTCAGAACATTATTTTCTGCGGCGACGCTACATGTGACGGTGAATATGACAGCCACCTTGAATTTATTCAGATGCTTTACGCTCTGAAAAAATGCGGAAAACGGATATTCGCGATTACCTCCACGCATGATTTCCGTGAAAGCGGAATAACGTACAAATATACGGGCGATGTAAGAGAAGAAATTCCGTCGGCAAAGCGTGAAGAGCTGGCGGCGATGTACCGCGACTTCGGAGCCTCGGAGGCAATTTCGGTTTTTGACGGAGGAATGTCTTACGTTGCCGACCTTGATGAAAACTACCGCGTTTTTGCTCTCAATTCCGACCGTGACGGAACGGGAAGAAGCGGCTTTTCTGCGGAAATGCGCGAATGGATTAAGCAGAACGCCGAAGACGCGAAGGCTCAGGGCAAGGAGATGATTGCTTTTGCACATCACCCCCTTGTTTCACCGTCACCGTTTTATTCGCTTATCGGCAAGAACGACATGATGGGCGGACATGCCGAAATCCGTGAGATGCTTGCCGACCTCGGTATTGAGCTTGTTTTCACGGGACATTCGCATATTCACGATATCTCTTATATTTTCTCGGAAAAGAACAATGTTTTCTACGATGTTTCCACCACAACGCTTGCAGGTTATCCCGCATATATCAGAAAAGTCAGAATTACAGATGACAGCTACGAAATTACAAGCGAAAACATAACCGAGCCTGTGCATGTGAAATTCAACGGAAATAATCTTCAGGAACACCTCGCCGACCAGTTTTTCGGAATGATAAGAAGAACACTTGATGCGGCGGCAGGCAATGTTCCGGAAATGGCTGAATGCTTTGCGGGAATGAGCATAAGCAAAAAATTCTCCTACCGTTTCGGCTGGCTGATTAAGCCGATTGCAAAATTTATCAGAAAGCTTAAAATCGGCACTGTATACAAATGGACAAAAAAAGAAAACGGTCTCAGTGAAAATGAAATCGCCGATATAAAAGACGGAAGGGTTTTTGATTTTATAATCGACCTTGTTATGCATCTGTATTCAGGCGACGCCCCGTACACCCCCGAAACGCCGCAGTACAGAATCACAATGGGGCTGTGCGCTGTTATCGACAGCTTTTTCAAGGCTGTCCGTCTCCCCTTTTCAAAGCTTGTAAAAGGCTTTAACGGAGTCGGAGAGCTGATTGAGCCGCTTTTATACAACAGCGGAATCTGCGACAGAGAAGCTGTTCTTCCGAAAAAAGCGGACAGAAAAACGGTGGAAAGCATATGCAATAAATTTGATTTAAAACCGATTACAAGCAGAAAAGGTCCTGCAATTACAGCCGTTCTTATTCTGCTTATCATCGTACTCATCCCGTTCATTCCGCTGATTGCAGTCTTGCTCGGAGCGGGATTTCTGATAAACGAAATAAAATATTCTGAACAACTGAAGGGATTAAAATGACACAGCCACTTAAAGCGGTTATCATCGGCGGCGGTCACCGTTCGCTGACTTATGCTAAGCTTGCAGAAATCAAGCCGGAAAAATTACAGATTGTCGGTGTTGCAGACCCGAACGAATACAGAAGAAACTCAATAGCCGAAAAATTCGGCATTCCTGCGGAGCATGTTTTTGAAACGGCCGAACAGCTCGCCGCTGCGCCGAAATTCGCCGATGCGGCAATCAACGGTACAATGGACCATGTGCATGTCGAAACTTCCGTTCCGCTTCTGAAGGCGGGATACGACATTCTGCTCGAAAAGCCTTTTGCGGTTAACGAAGATGAAATGCGTGAGCTTGTCAGATGTGCCGAGGATAACGGCAGAAAAATCATGGTCTGCTTTGTTCTGCGCTATACTCCGTTTTACCGGATGATTAAGGAAACGATTCTTTCGGGTGAAATCGGTGAAATCATCAATATTCAGACGGCAGAGCATGTCAGCTATCACCACATGTCAACAAGTCATATCCGCGGCAAATGGCGGAACGAAGAGGAATGTCACGCTTCAATGCTTCTTGCAAAGTGCTGTCACGATATTGATATAATGATGTGGCTCATGGGCAGTGACGACCCTGTGAAGGTTTCAAGCTTCGGCTCGCTCATGCAGTTCAGACCCGAAAACGCTCCCGAAAACGCAGGCACGCGCTGTCTTGTCGACTGTCCCCTTTCGGATACCTGTCTTTATTCGGCGAAACGGCTTTATATCGACCATCCCGACCGTTGGGAATTTTATGTCTGGGACAAGCTTGAGGATAAGGAAAACGCCACAATTGAGGATAAAATAAATCTGCTGAAAACAAGTCAGTACGGCGTGTGCGCATACAAGAGCGACAACAATGTCGTTGACCATCAGAGCGTCGCGGTTCAGTTCAGAAGCGGCGCAACGGGTACGCACAACATGATTGGCGGTGCTGCCGTTCCGCAGAGAAAAATCCACATCATAGGCACAAAGGGCGAAATTTCCGGCACGCTCGAAAGCGGAAAGTTTACGGTTTCACTCATTGACCCCCGTCCCGGCTGCGAGCATCTTGACAGAGTTGTTGACACAAGCGTTGCCAACGACAGCCACGGCGGCGGTGATCTGAAGCTGATTGAGGACTTTGTTGATTATTCGCGCGACAACATCATGTCTGTGTCCTGCACATCAATCAAGGACTCCGTCAAAGGTCATCTCACTGTTTTCAGAGCTGACAGAAGCATGAAAAACGGCGGTAAAACCGAAGATATTATTCTGTAAATTTATATATAAAAAATGCTGCAAAATTGGGCGGTGCAGCATTTTTTATTACTTCTTTATTCCGTTGTTAAAATTAAAATTTCTGACTGAATACATTATTCCTTCGACAGGATTGTCAAGAACTGACTGATATTTCTCCTGCCATTCCCACTCTTCAATATCGACAAAAACAATTTCCGCGTCTTCATTTCTGCCCTGTTTGAGATACTCCTTACAGTATTCCATATAATCCTCGGAAAACAGAGCCCTGTTCGGAAGCTTCGGAACATATATGATACTTTCACCCTGTTCAAGCTTTTCGGCAGCATACTTTTCGCGCATACAGTATACATCATAGTTCTGAACCGTCTGAAGAGTTATTATTGCGGTAAAGCACAGACATGCGCAGACAAGAGCCGTATTAAGCGCGGATTCTGTTTTCGGGCTGATGAAGTCAATTTTATATTCTCTTTTAATTATTTTCAGTAAATACAGCGCGATTCCGATAACAAGACACAGCGGCAGGAAATATGTTCTGTAGCCATGCTGACTGAGAACGGTAAACATTCCCACACCCGTTATCGCAAGAACGCCGAGAAATAATATAACAGTTCTGTCCTTCTTCTCTTTTACAAAACGCAGGACTATTATAAACGAGTTTATCAGGAAAATCATCAGCGCCGCAAGCAAAAGCAGTTTTATCGGCGCAAGAATTTTCTTCTCCTTTGACTGAAAGAATATATATAAGAAGCTGAGAAGTGAATAACCGGCAGGAATCGCAATATGCCATTTTTTTGCTTTATCGTCAGGAGATTCCTTTATTACAATAAATATTTCCGCCGCGCTGAGAACGAGGATAACCGCGAAGGCAGAGCTGAACATTTCGGCAAACTGAGATACAACGCCGAGCATATAAGGAATGCTGAGAATAATTCCGCGGTATCCCGCCATGTCATATTTCATTCCGAAATGAGCTTCGATATATTTCGGCAGAATCATCATCGCGGCAAGTCCGATTACAGACCCGATAAAAAGAACAAGATAATCAAGCTTTACCTTTTTATTCACGCTCAAGCAGAAAATGCATGCGCAAAAAGCAAACAGAGAGAAAATTATCGAAGAATTCTCACTGAAAAGCTGCATACATACAGAAACAATAAATAACAGTACAGTTAAAATAATATTGCTGTGAGCTTTAATATCTGTGTACTTTATTATCGAAAGGGCACACATAAAAAATACAATCGGAACGGTATAATTAAAAAATGTCGGATTTGCCGCATAGCAGAATGAGAAAAAGCCCTGTGCAGGGAAAACAATCAATAAGGCGAGGCAAAGTCTGCCCCACAGCGATTTGATTTCAAAGACATAAGACGAGCAAAGAATAAGAACCGTAATGAAAAGAGGCTTTAAAAAAATTCTTATCAGATCATTATGCAGACAGGCATACAGCCCGATATTCCCGAGAAAACGTCCGTTTCCGTAACATACCGCACCCTTAATACATTCGAGCCATGTGCAGTCGAACGCGGAAAGCTTTTCTCCGTAATCATCCGTTGCATACGGTGTGAAAAAGAAAATACAGAATAATCCCAGAAAAACCGCAAAATAAAACAATATATTCTTATAATTCTTCTTTTCCATTCAAACACTTCCCATATCAGGTTCTCAATCTGCTTTCATACAGACGGTTTAACCTTGTTTAAATATTATGCCTCCGTATCGTTTGTGACGCGGAGGCAATATTCTGCTTGATTAATTTATATTCTTGCTACGCCTGAATCGCGTGCAGCCTGAGCAACAGCAGCCGCAACAGCCTTGCCGACTCTGGGGTCGAACGGCTTCGGGATGATGTAATCAGCGGAAAGCTCTTCGTCGGAAACAAGACCTGCGAGAGCCTTTGCAGCCGCAATCTTCATTTCCTCGTTGATATCGCTTGCGCGGACATCAAGAGTACCGCGGAAGATGCCGGGGAACGCGAGAACGTTGTTGATCTGATTCGGGAAATCGCTTCTGCCTGTGCCGACAACAGCCGCGCCTGCTTCTTTTGCAAGGTCGGGCATGATTTCGGGAACGGGGTTAGCCATGGCGAGAACGATGGGATCCTTAGCCATTGAGCGAATCATATCCTGTGTAACAACGCCGGGAGCGGAAACACCGATAAAGATAACTGCGCCCTTCATTGCGTCGGCAAGTGTGCCGCGAACATGATTTTTGTTTGTGAAATCAGCGATATCCTGCTTTGCGGGAGCAAGGTCGTCACCGTCGCAGATGATGCCCTTACGGTCGCACATGATGATGTTGCCCATACCCATGCTTGTGAAAAGCTTTGCAATTGCAACGCCTGCTGCGCCCGCGCCGTTGAATACAGCCGTGCAGTCCTCAATCTTCTTGCCTACAAGCTTGAGGGCGTTGATGATACCTGCTGAGCAGATAACTGCAGTGCCGTGCTGGTCGTCGTGGAAAATCGGAATATCCGCCTTTTCCTTGAGCTTTCTTTCAATCTCGAAGCAGCGGGGTGCCGCGATATCCTCAAGGTTGATGCCGCCGAAGCTGCCGCAGAGAAGAGCTACTGTGTTAACGAACTCGTCAACATCCTTTGTGCGCACGCAGAGAGGGAAAGCGTCAACGCCGCCGAACTCCTTGAAGAGAACGCATTTGCCTTCCATAACGGGCATACCTGCCTCGGGACCGATATCGCCGAGACCGAGAACAGCCGAACCGTCTGTGATAACGGCTACAAGATTTGAACGGCGTGTAAGCTCATAGCTCTTGTCGATATCCTTCTGGATTTCAAGACAGGGCTGTGCAACGCCGGGTGTGTATGCAAGTGAAAGAGCTTCCTTATTGTCAACCTTTGCTCTTGCGATAACTTCGATTTTACCCTGCCACTCATAATGGAGCTTAAGGGATTCTTCTGCATAGTTCATAATGATTTATCTCCTTTACAGGTCATTCGGCAGGAGCAGAGCCCCTTACCTTTGATTTATTTTTCTATAAAAATCATACGTAGGGGCCACCTGTGGTCGCCCGTCAGACAAGATGGTATTTTTCGGGCGACCACAGGTCGCCCCTACAATCTAACCTTAAATCATTTTATCTGAACTATATTATTATTTCTCCCACGGGAAAACGTAATCAAGCTTGAGGTCGTCGCGGACCTTGCTCATTTCCTTCTGAACTGATTCATTGATGGGAACGCCGCTGTCCTTGCGTGAAAGCCATACATCCCACTCTTTTTCGCCTGCAGTATAGATTCTGTCATGACCGGGTGCCTTCTTGGAATTACGGACGGAACGGATGATTTCGCCGGCTTTCTTTCTTGTGAACTCCTGACCGAGGAAATGGTCTGTATCGATAGCGATGAAGAAATGACCGAGATGATAAGGAGCCTTATTTCCGTCAGCGTCCTTACCGTCGAGAGCCTTACCGTAGTTGCCGTCCTGAAGTGCGGCCGAAAGAAGCTCGATTACCATTGCGTAGCCGTAGCCCTTGTACCCGCCGAGAGCCTCGCCGATACCGCCGAGAGTTGTGAGAGCAGCTGTGCCGCCTCTGATTTTCTTAAGTGCAACGCCTGCGTCGCCTTCAACGGGATTGCCGTCAATATCAATAACAGTGCCGGGATGAACATCCTCGCCGATTCTCTCATAGTACTCGATTTTACCGTTCTGTGTGATAGATGTGGCGCAGTCGATTACAAAATCAAAGTCCTCGTCAGTGGGGATACCGATTGTAAGCGGATTTGTGCCGAACATACCTTCAACGCCGAAGGTGGGAGCAACTGAAGGACGTGCATTTGTACCTGTGATGCCGATGCAGCCGTTCTTTGCTGCCATTGATGCATAGTAGCCTGCAATACCGTAATGGCAGGAGTTGCGTACAACAACCATGCCCATGCCGTATTCCTTGGCCTTATCAATAGCCATCTGCATTGATTTGTAACCGATAACCTGACCCATACCGTCGTGACCGTCAACAACTGCTGTTGTGGGAGTTTCACGGACGATTTCAAAATTTGTAACGGGATTCTGAATACCGTCATTGATTCTGTCGATGTAAACGGGCTTGAAACGGTTGCAGCCGTGTGATTCAATACCTCTTCTGTCTGATTCAAGGAGAACATCAACAACGATTTCGCAGTCATCTGCGGGAACGCCTACGCCCTTGAAGGCGTCAACCATAAAATCGTGAAGTGTTTTCCAGTCGCATACTACCTTTGCCATAATGATAACCTCCAAATATATTTGTTTGTCAATCCCTCCGTCACGCCTACGGCGCGCCGCCTCCCTTTAACAAGGGAGGCAAAGAGGTAAAAATATTTTATTCATCTTTTGCCCAGTCCTTTGAGCGTTCAACGGCGCGTTTCCAGCCGCTGTAAAGCTTGTCTCTTGCGTCCTTGTCCATCTGAGGAATGAACACCTTTTCAACCTCGCGGTTGCGCTCGATTTCGTCAAGGTCTTTCCACATACCGACTGCAAGTCCCGCAAGATATGCAGCGCCGAGAGCCGTTGTTTCAACTGTCTTCGGACGGTTGACAACCGTGCGGATAAGGTCGGACTGAATCTGCATCATGATATTGCTTACGCTTGCGCCGCCATCAACACGAAGCTCGGAAAGAATGATGTTTGAATCCTTTGTCATAGCCTCGAGAAGGTCCGTCATCTGGAAGCAGATGCACTCAAGAACCGCGCGCGCAAAGTGTGCGCGGTTGACGCCTCTTGTAAGACCTACGATTGTTCCGCGCGCGTACATATCCCAGTACGGTGCGCCGAGGCCCGTGAATGCAGGAACAAGATACATTCCGTTTGCGTCGGGAACGCTTTCGGCAAGCTCGTCACAGCGCTTCGCGTTGTCGATAAGATGAAGCTCGTCACGGAGCCACTTGATGACTGAACCCGCATTAAACGCGCTGCCCTCGATTGAATATGTTGTTTCGCCGTTAAGACTCCACGCAACGCCCGTAAGAAGATTGTTTTTTGAATCAACGCGCTTGCTGCCTGTATTCATAAGCAGGAAGCAGCCTGTGCCGTAAGTGTTCTTCGCCTGACCCGGCTTGAAGCATGCCTGTCCGAAAAGAGCGGCAGGCTGGTCACCGATAGCACCGCAGAGAGGAACGCCCTCAAGAGCCTCAAGTCCGAGAATTCCGCCTGCGACAGTACCGTAAACCCTGCTTGATTCAACAGGCTCGGGAAGCATACACATGGGAATGCCGAGCTTTTCGCAGAGGTATTCGTCCCACTGAAGCCTGTCAACATCAAAGAGCATTGTTCTTGATGCGTTGGAATAATCTGTTACATGAACCTTGCCGCCGGAAAGATTCCAGATAAGCCATGTTTCAACAGTACCGAAAAGAAGCTCGCCTTTTTCGGCCCTTTCGCGTGCGCCCTCGACATTGTCAAGAATCCACTTTATTTTTGTACCTGAGAAATAGGCGTCAATAAGAAGTCCGGTATGCTCGCGGATGTAGTCTCCGAGTCCTTCCTCCTTAAGCTTTTCGCAAAGCTCTGCAGTACGGCGGCACTGCCATACAATTGCATTGTAAACGGGTTTGCCCGTTTCCTTATCCCAGATAATAGTTGTTTCACGCTGATTTGTGATACCGATGCCCGCAAGCTCCTTAATGTCAAAATCACCCGAATTGATAACGGAGGTGATTGCGTGCATCTGACTGTAAAGAATGTCCATAGGGTCGTGTTCAACCCAGCCTGACTTAGGATAAATCTGTTCAAACTCGTTCTGAGCCTTTGAGATTATTCTGCCCGCTTTATCAAAAACTATTGCGCGCGAGCTTGTAGTACCCTGGTCAAGTGCCATTACATACATTTGCGTTTGCCTCCTTTATTTTCTGAATGGTGAAAGCTGCGTATAAAGTGAAAAAAGAACAGAAATACATGCTGTTCTTTTCAGACAGCCGTACTGCTATTCTTTAAATCTTCACTGTAAACACATACTCCCCACCTTAGTTACATATGTATTTACATTTTATACCTAATATATAAAATTGTCAATAAAATAACGCTATTTTACCGCATTAAATAACTCTCTGAACTGCACCGCCTTGCGGTATGCCTCATCAACATATTGGGTAAGGCTCATTCCGTCATACTTTTTATTGGTATCAAGGCCCTGTCTGCCCCTCGAAATAACCTCAAATGTCAGGTCGCCGTCATATCCGCATTTATTAAGGCGCTTCGCTATTCCCTCCCAGTCGCCTATGCCGTCAAACGGCAGCAGATGGCAGTCGTCAAGAAAAGTTATCTCCTCCCCTGTTACGCCCCAGTTGTCGTTCAGGTGAGTTGATACAAGCAGGTCACCGTATTTGCCTATGAGGTCCCGGCCGCGGTTGTAGCACATCTCATGTCCCGTATCAATGCAGAAGCCGATATTGTCAAGCTTTCCGTAGCGGTTGAGGATTGCCTCGAGATATTCCTCGCCCTCGGTATTTTCAAAAGCTACGGTTACTCCCTGCTTAACCGAGCGGTCGATTACTTTTTCAAGGCGCTGAAGACCAAGCTCGTTCGGAGAATGGTTATCCATTCCGATAACTGCGTGCATAATTACAAGCGGAATATCAAAACGGGCGCAGTCGTCGATTGAATTGATAAGGTCGGTTATCATTATATCGGCAAGCTCGCCGCTTTCGTCATGAAAAATATCATCCATGCCGTAAAACGGAGCGTGAACCGACTGAAAATACAGTCCGAGCTTTGCGGCTTTTTCTGCGTAGGGTTCGGTAAACTTCCAGTCGCTGTGCTTGTCCTTATCGATAAAAAAGCCGTCGAAGCCTGCGTTTTTAATAACCTCAAGCTGTTCAATGCGGGGTATTTCGTTAAAAGACATACCCGCGCCGAGGCATAGTTTCTGATTGTTCATATTTCCGACTCCTTAACGAAGGGGCTGCCGCATTCAGATGCAGAAACCGTTTTTTCGTCCCGAAGCAAAGACGATACTGCGAGAGGGCGAAAAACGGTTAGAAAAAGCATTAAATAAACTGTTTTAAATAACAGGCAGTTTTAAGATTATCCAAAACTTAATTTTTCTTTTACCTGTTTACCTTTTTATTATTTCGCTTTTTCGTTCTGCGCTGAATGCGGCAGTCCCCAAACAATTATTCGCACTGTTCAAAGGTATAGCTGCCCTCTGCAAGTCTGATTACGGCACAGCCGTTTTCCTTCGGATATTCGCTCATATCATGCTCTGTTCCGTTGATTGCATACTTTTCGCTGAAAAGCGGCAGATAAAGCACTGCTGTTGCTCCCTCGGGAACTGTACATTCGTAAATGAATTTATCCTCGTTGCTCCATGCACTTTCGATAAGTCCGGCAGCGGAATCGTAGGAAGCCTTTACCCACTTCATGCGTTCCTGACCGTCGGGAAGCTCGTCGCCTGTACGGGTATCAACACGGGGCTGAAGAATAAAGCTCTTAAAGCCGTCCGCCTCAGCTTCAACACCTGCCATAAAGCGGTACATCCACTCCTGAACCGCGCCGTATGCATAATGGTTGAAGGAGTTCATGCCGACATCGCCGAAGCCGTTTGCCTTTGTATAGGAATTCCAGCGCTCCCAGATTGTTGTCGCGCCCTGGTCAACGCTGTAAAGCCATGAGGGCTCGTTTCTCTGCATAAGAAGCGTGTAGGCCATATTGTCCTTTCCGTATCTTGAAAGGGTCGTACACAGGTTATATGTACCGACAAAGCCTGTTGAAAGGCGGTTGCCGTTAGCCTTGATCTGCTCAACAAGCTCGTCTGCGATTTCCTGCGCCTTATCGGCTTCAACAAGGTCGAAGGCAAGGCACATAACCTTATCGGTCTGGGTTTTTCCCGCGGGCTTGCCTTTTTTGAGGAAATGCTTTTCAAAGTATTTGTATGCGTCCGCACGGAGAGCCCTGTAGTAATCGGCTCTGTCCGCTTTTCCGAGCGCCTCGCTCATGTAGATAAGCATATCAAGGTCATGAACAAAATAAGCGGAGGAAAGGAACTCGTTCTTGCAGTAATCGTATGAAAGCCAGTCGCCGTAACGCGGCTCGGGACCCTTCATGCCGTTGACATCAACAAGCTGCGCAATGTATTTTTCCATTGAGGCGTAATGCTCCTCGATAAGAGAAAGGTCGCCGTACATTCTGTAAAGATTATAGGGAATGATGATTCCCGCATCGCCCCACGCCGCCGCATTATAGCCGTGGCAGCAGCCGACTGTGGGAGAAATGTCGGTGTACGCGCCCTCGTCAGTCTGAGAATCGCGGACATCCTGCAGCCATTTTCTGAAGAAGCCGAGAACGTTTGCGTTATACGCGGCGGTCATGCTGAACGCCTGCGCGTCTCCTGTCCAGCCGAGACGCTCGTCACGCTGAGGACAGTCTGTCGGAACGCTGAGATAGTTGCTTCTCTGACCCCATATAATATTTGAAATAAGCTTGTTAATAAGTCCGTCAGAGGTTTCCATATGACCGATTTCTTTATTATCGGAGCCGACAACCTCTGCAGTATAGTCAAGAATTTCAACATCGCTGTCAGCGGAAATCTCAACATAGCGGAAGCCGAAGAAGGTAAACGTTGAGCGGTATTCCTCTTCGCCCGTACCGTTGAGAATATAATATGCCTTACCGAGTGCGGAACGGAGATTGATTGTATATACACTGCCCTTAGGGCCGTCGTTTCCGCGCTCGACTGAGCCTGAATCGTTAAGGAATTCGGCATAGCGAAGCTTAACCTTTGTACCGCTTTCGCCGTTTACCTTTATTCTGCTCCAGCCGACAAGCTCCTGCTCAAGGTCAACGATAAGCTTCTCGCCTTTTTTGAGCTTAACGGGGAATTTTCCGGGCTTGCCTACAACGTTGATTTCACCGTAGTCAGTTCCGTTTTCCTTAACACCGTCAAAAACAGTTATCGAAGCAGCCTTCTTTGAAAGTCCGTCGCGGACTTTTACCGTCGGTCCGACAAACGGACTGACCTCGCCGTTGAAATCGTTCTGTATATCAGCTTTTTTCCATGCGGAAATATCGTAACCGGGCTTTGAAATAACGGAATAATCATCTTTTCTGCCGTCACGGAACTCGCCGTCCCAGATATCTGCGGTAAGAATCTGACCGCCGACGCATGCAGCCCAGTCCCCGCCTGTTGCTATTTCGATGCTGCCGTTATCGGTATCGGCTGTAAGCCGTGCCATGGCTGCGGGAAGATATTCGCCGTAATGACCGCCTGCTATTCTGCCCATATACCAGCCCGTTGAGACAATAAGAAGAATACGGTTCATGCCGTCGGCAAGATATTCCGAAACATCGTAGGTATAGTAAAGAGTTCTCTTTTTGTAATGCGTCCAGCCCGGCTTCATCTCATCGTTACCGACGCGTTTTCCGTTGATATAGACATCAACACAGCCGAGAGCGGTAAAAACAAGCTCCGCCTTTTTCGGATTTTTCAGCTCAAAATCCTTTGCGAACATGGGAAGTCCGTCACAGGCCTTAAGGTCGGTATGCTGATAGAGTCTGTCCCTTTTCTCGCCCCACGGATTCTTTTTCAGGTCAAAATAATTTGTAAAATCAGTGCAGATAAACCTTGCGTTTTTCCACACCTGAGCATCGTATTTATACATAAAGCACCTCACATTATTTTCTTAAGCATACCGTCCGAAACGGACATCATTACAACTGTTTTGCCAATCTGACGGTACACCTGCGCTGCATCGGGTTTATACATTTTCAAATCTCTTGAGGTATCATACATCGTAAGCATAAGAAGTCTGCCGATTGCGGGAAATACAAACGAAAGAAGCTTCGGCTTCGAGTTTATATTCCATATATGGAACGCGAAGCCCATGCAGTTCATTATAAACGGCTCCCACATATTCGTGTCCTTGATTTCATAGCTGACCTTTTCAAGCTCCGATTCGGTAAGAGTATCCTTAATGCTGATTATTCCGCTTATGCCGTAATGCGTCGCGGAATAGGCCTCAACATTGTAATAAACTCCGATTCCGTCCTTGCCCTTTGAGCCGAATGTGCCGACAGACACGCCCTGCCCCGGCTTAAGGGTATAGGCGCCCACCATGACATTATGGTTGGTTATGTTTTCAAAATATACCCAAAGGTGTCCGAAGGGAGACGCCGTTGAACGCGCACAGAGATAGATATTGACAACGGGTTCATTCGCCGCCGAGACATAGACCGAAAAGCAGCCGAACAGAATACATACGGAAAGCAGAACCGAAATAATCCTTTTCATATTCGTACCTCAGAATACTGACTGCAAAAAGGGACGGCAAGCCGCCCCTTTTGCAACCGGTGATTAATCAAAATATACAGGCTTGCCTGTTTTTGCGGACTCGTAAATTGCTTCAAGAATCTGAGTAACCACCATCGCCTGCTCAGGCTTTGTGGGAACTTCCTTATCATTGAGAATTGCGTCATAGAAGGCGCGGGCTTCAATTTCGCTGTTGTCCGCACCGCTTGCACCGTCAAAGAACGCAACGCCGCCTGTGCTGAAATCGGGGTTTTCAAGGCACTGAGTACCGTTCTTGACATAGTTTATCTTAAGTCCGTGAATTGTGTCAGCGCCGCCCTTGTCGCCGCAGAGAAGAGTTGTAACCTCCATCGGGTCGGCAATGTTGAGCGCCCAGCTTGACTCAACGGAAACCGTTGCGCCGTTCTTCATCTTTACAAAACCGAAGGCTGAATCCTCAACGGTATACTTTTCGGGATCCCAGTCGCCCCACGCGTTTGCGGTGTTCTTCTGGTCGCCGAGCTTCTTGAAGGACGAGCCTACAACCATTTCGGGTTCATAGTTGTTCATAAGCCAGAGGGTAAGGTCAAGGGAATGAGTTCCGATATCGATAAGCGGACCGCCGCCCTGCTCATACTCGTTGAGGAAAACGCCCCATGTGGGAACAGCGCGTCTGCGGAGTGCGATTGCTCTTGCATAATAGATATCGCCAAGCTCGCCGTTTTCGCATACCTGCTTGAGATACTGATACTGTCTCATCCAGCGTGACTGATAACCGATTGTGAGCTTCTTGCCCGTGCGCTTTGCAGCTTCACACATAGCCTTTGCCTCTGCGGATGTCTTTGCCATGGGCTTTTCGCACATAACGTGCTTGCCTGCCTCAAGAGCATCTATTGAAATAAAGCTGTGTGAGCGGTTGGGTGTGCAGACATGAACAACCTCAATGCTCTCGTCCTTGAGCATTTCTTTATAATCAGTATAAATCTTTGCGTCCTGAAGTCCGAACTTATCCTGCATTGCAAGGGCTCTTTCCTTGATTATGTCGCAAAGACCGACAACCTCGATAAAATCAATTTTTGTAAGTGACGGAAGGTGCTTTCCTTTGCAGATACCGCCGCAGCCGATGATTCCTACTTTAACTTTTCTGTTCACAGTAATTCCTCCTATGTTTGTCAGATATGTGCAACATGTAGTTACGGTTTTAATTTTACTGCAAAACATATGGTAAAGCAAGGATTTACCGGCATTTTTTCAATATTGTTAATAATGCACTAACAGCGCAGTTTTATTTAACAGATTTGCACAATGTAATTCCGGCATATAACAGTATTTTAAAGAAACGGATATACATCAGACAATGATATGGGATTAATAGCCGTCCGTGCAGACATTTAAATAAATCACTTGTTCATATTCGGGTTATCGGTACGGTTGAGGAGGTAGTCGACGGAGACATTATGGAAATCGGCAATTTTAATAAGAGTCTGCGTGGGAATATCAATATCCCCTCTTTCGTAATTGCTGTAAACGCGCTGACTGCACAAAAGAATTTCGCCCATCTGTGTCTGCGTCATATCTCTGTCTTCCCTTAAATCGCGGATTCTTGAGTAAAGTGCCATACACTCCCCTGCTTTCTGTCTATAATAATTAAAAGGTCACTCTGAAATTCCAGAATGACCTTCTGCTTATAATCTTCTATTAACCTACAAACTTAATTGTAAGAATCTTTTTGCCTGTGATTTCGAAATCTACGAAGCCGTCGGCGTTCATTGTGAGCGGTGCGACATCCTTTTCCTCAAGGCTTACGAGCTTAACCTCGCTCCACTTCTTATCGGAGTATGCGGGAAGCTCGAATTCCGCCATCTGTCTTTCAACGGGTGACTGCGGTGTTTCGACGGGAGCCTTGCCGCCGTTGAGACGGATTGAAGTCTTAACCGTGTTATCAGACGGATTGAAGATACGGACAACGTAGCCTGTGCCGTCCTCTGCCTGCTTGACTGCGCTTACATTGAGCTTATCGCTTGCAAGCTCAAGGAAGGAATGAACAAGACCGTTCTTGCCGTGTTCTGTGGGAGCAAGCTGAACCATGCCGAAATGGAGGTTGAAGCGTTCTGATTCGCCCCATACGTTGCCCTCTTCCCAGTCGCCCTTATGAGGCATGAAGGCGTAGCGGTAGGTGTTCTTGCCGATGCACTGTGAGCCCTTGTCGATTGAGCTGTAATCCTGCATGTCGCTTGTAACGCAGATGCGGAGCGGGAATGCGCGGAGAAGCGTAAGATAAACTGTACCGCACTCGTCGTCGCTTGCCTCATATGCCTTAAGACCTGTGTTGAGGAGAGCTGCGCCGACCTTGCCGTCTGTAACATCTACGAAGGAATTCATCGGGTTCTCTGTCATCGGGATTTCGTCATAGAGCGAGTAGTCAACCTTTTCAATCTGACGCTTTACAACATCGAACTGACCCTGTGCGTATGAGAACTCGGACTGAATGTTTGTCGGGAAACCGACCTGAAGGTAGTGGTCCTCGGACTGATTGTCAACAGTTGTTTCAACCTCAAGGTAGCGTGCGCCCTTCTTAAGGGTTACGATTGATTCAATCTTACAGGGGTTGAGGTGCTTTGAACGTGTCTTTTCGTCCATTGCTCTGCCCTCGGGAAGCGCCCAGTCGATTGCAACCTTGTATTTGACCTCATACTCGCCCTCATGGATGAGAGTGATTTTTGCGTTCTCGTTGAGAGTTGTGAATGTTTCGTCGTTTTCGGGTGTGAAGTGTTCCCAAGGATTGCCGATTTCGCCTGTATCCTTGAAGAAACCGAGTCCCTCATATGACTTGCCGTTTTCCTTGTCAAGAACGTTGTATGTACCGTTTGCGTTGAAGGAAACGCGGAGATATTCGTTCTCCATAACCTGAGGACGCTTAAGCATTGTAACAGGTGTTGTAGCGCGTACTCTGCCTGTGATAGCCTCAAGCCTGAGAGTTCTGTAGCCGAAGCCCGGAATATCCTTTACGTTGATTGCGATTTTAACGCGTGTTGTGTGAAGAACGTTCGCTACATCATTGGGATTCTGAATAATCTGTGCGCTGTTCTTCTCGGTCTTAAGCACCTGATATGTAAGTGCAGTGCCGTCTGTGTCGAGAATCTTAAAGCCGTTTGCCTTCCACTCATCGGGAATTTCAACGGTCATTTCAACAACCTCGCTTCTCTTAAACGGAGCGGGATTGAATACTACGATAGCTGCGTCGTCGCGGCTGAAGCCGTCAAGCTTAATGTCGCCGGCAACATCCATGAATGCACGCTCGTAAACACAGTTGGAAATTTCGCGCGACTGTCTGTAACGGTAGATAACATCCTCATAAACGATATCGCGTCCGCATGCGCCGATGCTGTCGTGGCCGTGGTTTTGAAGAAGATAGTTATATGAAAGGTCAATCCAGTTTCTCTGATACGGTGCGCCCGAAAATGCTGCGAAAACAGCCATAGGCTCGGCATAATTCTGAAGCTGCATTTCTGTCTTGAAGTTAGCCTGCTTGATGTAGGTTCTGGCGGAAGTAATCCAGCCCATCATGCCGCTGACGCTGCCCTTGGTGTAGGGTGCGCGCATTTCGCCCTTGAGTACGGGTGAATTCTCGTCAAACTCGTCGATGATGCCCTGCTCCATCTCCTTGAGAGAGCTGTGATAAACAACAGCGTTGGGAAGAGCCTCGTCAAGGTCCTTAATCATCTGAACCTCACGGTAGTCGGGGCATGATGAGTCATGACCGAGAGACCAGAAACGGTGAGAGGTTGTCCAGTCGTTGTCCTGCTCTCTGATTGCCTGCTCTGCGCGGGGCTTGATGTTTTCCTTATGATACTCATAGAAGGGATGAGCATACTGATAGTCAAGGTGCTGATTCTCGTTATCAACAAACTTGAAGATACCGTTGTTGTCGTTCCACTTCATGTCGCGGTTGTTCTCGTTCTCCTGATTGTAGAAAACGGGACGCTGAACAACGTACCAGATGTTGTAACGCGGACGCTTGCCGAGTCGTGATGTGTAGATGCGTGTTCCGTCGGGGCTTTCCCAGAAGAACTCCGAACGGGGCGCAACATACTCGTTGATTCCGCGGTAGAACGATGCGAAATGAATATCAAAGCCCGCGTAAATCTGCGGAAGCTGTGAAATCTGACCCCAGCCGAAGGGAGAATAACCCGTCTTGCTGATGCCGCCCATTTCAGCGCCGATTTTATGACCCAAAAGAAGGTTTCTGATAAGTGATTCTCCGCCGACTGTGAACTCGTCGGGAAGACAGAACCACGGGCCTACGCCGATACGACCCTCGGAAACGTACTTCTTGAACTTTTCTTTCTTTTCCGGATAAGCCTCAAGATAATCCTGTACGGGCATTGTCTGTGAATCAAGATGGAAATGTCTGTACTCGGGATTCTTGTCAAGAATATCCATAAGCATGTCGAGCATATAGCCGAGCATGTACTGTGTTCTTCTTGCGGAGAAGCGCCACTCTCTGTCCCAGTGTGTGTTGGATATAAAGTGACAGTTTATTTTCTTATCTTCATTCTGCATTTTCTTCTGCTCCTTCTTCAATTGCTTCAGCCTGAGCTTCCCCGGGCTTTTCTTCTGTCTTGTTCAGAATCGTCTTCAGTCTCGCAACGCTTTCGTCAATATCATCCTTGTGCCTGAGATATGCGTCGGCAAGGAAAAGAGCAAAAAGCGTAAGCGACATCAGCGATACCAGTTTTTCATTAAAAGGCTTTTTCACAATAATCATCCCTTTATAATTTTTAAGATATCCGCGAAATTATCTTCATAATAAGAGCAGACTGCCTTTGTGCCGCTGTCGGCGATGTTGCCTCCCGCGATACCGATTGTCGTATAGCCTGCAAGACGGACGGAGCATACGCCTGCACCGCTGTCCTCAATGCCTACAACATGATTCCTGTCTGCGAATGCCTCGCCGAGACCGACAATTGAGGTTTCGGCATAGAGCCACGGATGCGGCTTGGGTGAAAGCTCGCCGAGAGTACCGACAGAACCCTTGCGGAGCGGATAACCCGCGGAAATGATTGCGTCGTAGAAATCCTTGGGGTCGCCCATGCCGAGAGTCTTGAATGCGGAAAGAATCTCAGGCCATGCCTTTTCGTAAAGTCCGGATGTTACAAGACCGATTTTCACGCCCATGTCCTTAAGCTCGTAAAGGAAATCCTTCACGCCGACTGTGGGTGTGAAAGCGCCGTCCTTGCCTCTGCCCGCCATGATTTCTTCCATCTCTCTGTGCGTATGCTCAAAATAGAAGTTTCTTGCCTTTTCAAGCGATTCGCCCGGGCAGTACTTGTCGATGCAGTACTGAAGATGCTCGGAAACGGAATGACCTGAAACAAAAGGCAGGTCAGCCTCTTCAAGCTCGAACTTCGGATTGCCGAGCATGCTTGCAGTTGTCATCTGAATAATCCATATCCAGAATTCCTCGCTGCGTACGGTTGTTCCGTCAAGGTCCATGAGGACAGCCTTAACAGGCATGTCAAGCTGTACGGGCATTACAGGGTAATATGTCGGGAAAGCGATAGCCGATTTGACACATGCGAGGGTATGCGAGCCGAAGGAAACAAATTCAACCTTCTGGTCGCCCGTCGCGAGAATGTCAACTACGCCGTTCTTTCCTACTGAAAACTTTCCGTCCTCGGTTCTTTCAAGAACATGGAAGCCGCTGTCAGCTCCGATGTCGCCGAGGTCGGGAATATGTACTGTTTTGTCTAAAAGCATTTAAGGGTCCTCCCAATCAAAATATATCAATTTATCATAACAAAATAAATGTAAAAAGTCAACGCGCATAAGGAAAAATATGAATAATATTTTAAATATTTATGCGCATTTTAATACGCCGTTTTATTGACTTTTCCGACAAAGATATTTATAATATTTTAAATATAGTTATTTTTATATCCGATAAGAGGTGAACGGGTTGAAAAAGGTTCTGATTGTCAGTCACGGCATGGAAATCGGAGGTGCGGAAAGCGCACTGCTCGGACTTCTGAGCGCGTTTGATTACAGTCAGTTCAGCGTTGACCTTTTTCTTTATCAGCGAACGGGCGAGCTGCTTAAATACATCCCCGAACAGGTAAATATTCTTCCCGAAAATCCGAAATACGCTTCAATCGCCGCTCCCCTTCCGGCTGTAATTAAAAACCGGGCCTTCGGCGTTGCGCTGGGCAGGGTTATCGGAAAGTCGGTTTCAAAGCATCAGATAAAAAAATCCGGCGCCGCAGAGGGCAGTTATTTTCTGATAAACAACAGCCATAAGTACACACGGCCGTTTCTGCCGATGATTTCGGAAAAGGAATACGACCTTGCGATAAGCTTCCTCACGCCTCATTTCCTTGTCACCGAAAAATGCAGGGCAAAAAAGAAAATCGCGTGGATTCATACGGACTATTCAAGCATTGAAATTGACGCCGTATCGGAGCTTCCGATGTGGGAGGCGTATGACGGTATCGTTTCGATTTCCGACAAGGTGACGGAGGCGTTTCTTGTAAAATTCCCGTCGCTTAAGGATAAGATAACGGTTATTGAAAACATTCATCCTGCCGGATTTATCAGAAGGCGCGCAGAGGAATTCACGGTAAAGGACGAGATGCCCGACGACGGATATGTGAAGCTGCTTTCCGTCGGCAGATACGCACACGCAAAGAATTTTGACAATCTGCCGTTTATCTGCGCCATGATGAAAAACGTAAAATGGTACATCATCGGCTACGGCACTGACGAGGCGCTGATAAAAGAGAAAATTGCCGAGGCGGGCGTTGAGGACAGAGTCATTCTTTTAGGCAAAAAAGAGAACCCCTATCCCTATTTTAAGGAATGCGACTTTTACGTTCAGCCGTCAAGGTATGAGGGCAATGCGGTAACGGTCAACGAAGCTCTTATTCTCGGCAAAAAAGTCGCAATTGCGGACTACGCAACGGCAAAAAGTCAGATTGAGGACGGCGTGAACGGCGTTATTGTCCCGCAGGACAACGAGGGCTGTGCCGCAGGACTTATGAATTTTATCCGCGACAAAGAGCTTCAGGATAAAATTCTCAGTAATGTTATTAATTCCGATTGGTCAAAGTCGGATGAAATAAATAAAATAATCAGAATTGCGGGTAATTAATTATGGATAAGCTTTTAAACGAACGAATCCGCACCATAATGGAGGAGCTTCAGGGTCACATCACTCCCGTCAGAGTTGATGTTACAGGCTGGAAAACTCTTGAGTGCGGCTACAAAAAAAACAACACCGTCCCCTCTCCCGACGCCGAGGGCTGGAAGGATTTCGGCGTTACGGAAATCTGGGGTGAAAAGCCTGAGGAACACAGATGGTTTTACAAAAATATTGTAATCCCCGAGGAGCTTAAGGGCAGAGACATCGAGCTTTATGTTGCGGTTACGCCTGCCGACTCAAGCAGCTGGGACCCGCAGTTCATCGCCTATGTTGACGGCAAAGAAATCCGCGGACTTGACAGCAAGCACAGATATCTTAAGCTTGACAGCAATGCCGACAGCTATGACATCCACCTTTACGCATATTCGCGTCCGCAGGGACAGCGCTCGGCCTTCTATGCCCAGCTCTGCGAATTTGACAGAGATGTTGAGGCTCTTTACTACAATATCAAATCTCCGTACGATGTTATGGAGTATCTTAAGCCCGATTCAAAGGAATATACGGACATTCTCTACCGCGTAAACGACGCAATCAATCTCATTAACTGGATTGACCCGAAGAGCGAGGAATTCAGGAACTCCGTCAAGGCTGCAAACAGGTACATGGAAGAGGAATTCTACGGCAAATTCTGCGGCGATACCCCGATTAATGTAAGCTGTATCGGTCATACTCACATTGATGTTGCATGGCGCTGGACTCTTGACCAGACAAGAGAAAAGGTTCAGCGCACCTTCGGCAGCGTCATCGAGATGATGAAGAAATATCCCGAATACAAATTCATGTCAAGCCAGCCTCAGCTTCTCAAATATCTCAAGGAGGAAGCTCCCGAGATGTTCGAGGAGGTAAAGCGTCTTGTAAAAGAAAAGCGTTTTGAGCTTGAGGGTTCAATGTGGCTTGAGGCCGACTGCAACCTTTCAAGCGGCGAGTCGCTTGTCCGTCAGATTCTTTTCGGCAAGCGCTTCTTCAAAAACGAGTTCGGCGTTGACAACAAGCTTGTATGGCTTCCCGATGTATTCGGCTACAGCGCTGCAATGCCGCAGATTATGAAAAAGAGCGGCGTTGAAACCTTTGTTACGCAGAAAATAGGCTGGAACGAATTCAACCGCATGCCCTATGACGCATTCAACTGGAAGGGCATTGACGGCACGGAAATCTTCACATATTTCCTCACTGCAACAGCCGCCAAGCGCGAGGGCGAATTAAGACGCCCCACCTATACACCTGCTCTGAACGCACAGTTTGTCCGCGGCTCATGGGAGCGCTTTGAGCCTAAGGCGCTCAACAACGAAACAATCGTAACCTTCGGTCACGGCGACGGCGGCGGCGGTCCCGAGGACAGCTATCTTGAAAACTTTGACAGACTGAAATACGGTATCCCCGGCTGCTGCAGAACAAAGATGGAGTTTGCGGGCGATTTCCTTGAGCGCGTAAGAAACAGAATGGAAAACAATCCCCGTCTGCCCAAGTGGGTCGGCGAGCTTTACCTCGAATTCCACAGAGGTACATACACATCGCAGGCGTTCAACAAGCGCAGCAACAGAAAGAGCGAGCTTCTGTATCAGAATACCGAGGCTGTCAGCGCAATGGCCATGAAGCTTCTCGGTACGGAGTATCCTCAGCAGCTTCTCAACGAGGGCTGGGAGTGCATACTTCTCAACCAGTTCCACGACATTATCCCCGGCTCGTCAATTCATTCCGTTTATGAGCAGTGCCGTAAGGACTACGCAAAGATTCTCGGAAACGGCGCGGAAATGGAAGGAAATGCATATAATGCGGTTATTGCAAACATCGGCACAAAGGGCGGCGTGGCTGTATTCAATCAGAACTCCTTCGCAGGAAACGGCTATGTAAATTACAGTGGAAAGACCTACCGTGTAAACGGCATTCCTGCAAAGGGCTGGAAGGTTCTTCAGCTTGCAGACAGCAAGGCTGCATATACTCTTGACGGCACACATCTTGAAACAGGCAACTACATTGTTGAATTCAACGATAAGTACGAAATTGTACGCCTTTACGATAAGGCGAACGACCGCGAGGTTATCCGCGAGGGCGGTAAGGGCAACTATATCACCGCTTATGAGGACTACCCCTACGAATACGACGCATGGGAAATCTCCAAATATTACACCGAAAAGGGCTATGCCGTTGACGATGTAAGCGCAGTCGAATTTATCGACGAGGGCGCACGCTTCGGCTTTGAAATTACAAGAAAGTTCTACAAGTCAGTCATAAAGCAGAAAATTTATTTCTACGACGGCAGCAACAGAATTGACTTTGACACATATGCGGACTGGCATCAGGAGCATCTCATGCTCAAGGCTCAGTTTGATGTTGATGTAAATTCCGACAAGGCGACATATGACATTCAGTTCGGCTCTGTTGAGCGTCCCGTACATAAGAACACATCATGGGAGTCGGCTAAATTTGAGGTCTGCGCTCACAAGTTTGTTGATTATTCCGACTACGGCTACGGCGTATCGCTCCTTAATGACTGCAAGTACGGTCACAACATTGAGAACGGAACAATGAAGCTTTCAATGTTCAAGTGCGCTACTCATCCCGACCCCGACGCCGACAAGGGCGAGCATTTCTTCACATACGCCCTCTTCCCGCACGCCGGAAACTTCCGCGACGCAGGTACGGTTCAGCTTGCCTATGAGCTTAACTGCCCGATGAAGGCTTTTGAAATCGGCGCTCAGGAAGGCACGCTCGGAGAAGAATATTCATTCATCGGCTGCGACAGCGACAACTTTATTGTTGAAACAGTCAAGAAGGCCGAGGACAGCGACAGCGTTATAGTCCGCGGCTACGAAAGCTGGAACAAGAGAACAAAGGTTACTCTTAGCGCAGGCTTTGATGTTAAGAAGGCTTATATCTGCGACCTGCTTGAAAATGAAACAGAAGAGCTTGAGGTTAAGAACAACAGCGTAACATTCACGGCAAAACCCTTCGAGATTATCACAGTGAAATTCTGCTGATAAATCGTCAAAAATAAATAAGAGGCGGTTTTACAGTGCGAAACAGATTTATTGCGGCTATATTTGTATTCACTTTATTCTTCGCTTTTTCCGCGGGTACATTTGCGGCTGTACCCGATTTTGAAAAATGGAATCAGACCCGTCTGTTCGGTGTTCTCGATTCGGGGACGGATTCAAATTCCGATTATACCTTCATCTGTCTGCGTACCGATTCCGATGAGAAAGCTCATCAGATTCATTTTCTTGTTATGGGAAGCATGAAGGAATTTAACGGCGAGGATAAAACAGGCGTAAAAATCACGTTCGGAAATATCGGCACGGTTGAGCTTTTTGCTGACGGCAGAACCGATTATGACAGCAGCCTTTTCTTTGCCGGGATTGACAATATTCTCTCGGATGAACATTCGAAGGACATATGGTTCGAGTTGACAGTAGGCATAAAAGCGGGCATTCCCGAGGAAAATATCATTGAACTGAGTCTTTATGACTCAAACGGGATTATTTCCAATACATACACAGTTGATATTTCAGAGAACAGCGAGGATGAAATAACCGAAAAAACAGCCGGAACGGAAAAATCCTCAAAAACGCAGAAAACCAAAACCGCCGGAACATCTAAGGTCAGAACAACAAAAACGACCAAATCCAAAACATCAAAATCCGCAAAAACCAGAACTTCAAAGAATCAGAATGACGAATATGTCTATGAATCAGAAGCGGTTTACGCTTCGGCGGAAGACTTTGAAGATACAGAGTCTGCGGACGAAAAACACACACTGATAATAATAAGCGCGGCGGCAGTAATTGCATGTGCGGCAGGCGGCTGCGCCGCAGGGATAATCAACGGCAGAAAGAAAAACAGCAGGGGTGATAAATGATGAAAACCTACGGTCTTTTAGGGCAGAGACTTCTTCAGAGCCTTGCGCCCGAAATTCACCGTGAACTCGGCAATTTCAGATATGAAAGATTTCAGCTTGAACCCGACGAGCTTGACGCATTCTTTGAAAAAAAGGATTTCGCGGGACTCAATGTAACCTCACCGTACAAAACCGAAGTCATAAAATACTGCGACGAGCTTACGCCCGACGCGGAAACAATCGGCAGCGTTGATACGATTATTGTCGACGAAAACGGCAGGCTGACAGGCGACAACTGCGAATATGACGGCTTCCGATACACAATAAACAAGTGCGGAATAGAAATCAGGGATAAAAAAATTCTCATATTCGGAAGCGGCGAAAGCGCAAAAACCGTAAAGGCGGTTGTAAACGACCTCGGAGCAAAGAAAATTGTCACCGTTACGGAAAACGGACAGGTTAACTATGAAAACTTTTACGAGCATTCCGACTCAAATATCATCATAAACACCACCCATACGGGCATGTACCCTCATAACGGCGAAAAGCTTGTTGATTTAAAGAAATTCCCCGACATCTGCGGCGTGCTTGAGCTTGTTTACAACCCGCGGCGAACAAAGCTTATCTGTCAGGCGGAGGACATGGAAATACCGAACTCCGACAGCCTTTCGATGGTTGTTGCCCAGCACTATATGACGGAGATAAAATTCGGTCTCATTGAGCCTGATGACGAGTTGATGAAGGCAACCTATAAAACCATGAGCGACCGCAGGAAAAACATTATTTTTGTCGGGCTTCCCGGCTGCGGTAAAACTACAATAGCCAAGGTGGTTGCCGCCAAGCTCGGCAGACCGTGCATTGATGTTGACAGACTTATCGAAATCAAAGCCGGCGTACCCCTTTCCTCAATCTTCCTTGCTTACGGGGAAAGCTATTACCGCGAGCTTGAAACAGAAACGCTCCGCAAAATCACACGCAACGGCGGTCAGGTAATCTCGATTGAAAGCGGTGCCGTTCTCAGCCCCGAAAATCAGTATTATATCCGTCAGAACGGATATGTCGTATGGCTTACAAGAGATTTTGAAGAGCTTGAAATCAACGGCGTTTACCTTGCAAGAAACCGCGAGGCTCTCAAACGCATTGACGATGAGCGCACACCGATTTATAAATTCCTTGCCGATATAAATGTCGAGGTTACGGATAACGCCGAGAAAACCGTTTTTGAAATAATAAACAAAATGAACATAAAGCAGAATCCAAGCGTTTTATGGTAATTTCAGCCTCTCTGCCGTGAGCAGGGAGGCTTTTTTATCGGCAGATGACACAGGATTGGCAAAAGTACGGTCAACCGTATAAAATTACCCGATTAATTATCCCGCTTTTCTTGACAAGGCCGTATTTTTATGGGATAATATTATGAATTTTTATGATTTCAGCTGATTTGTTTCAGCCCGATATTAAAGCATTACAGTTTCCTGTATAAATGGTGGAATTATGAATAAAGCAGAAATAAAAAAATTAACCGTTGAGGGAAAAAGAATTACCGTCGAATACGGTGTAAGCGGAAGCGATGAATGGGTAAACTATTTTGCCGAACCGCATATCATGTATGCGGAATACGATTTCCCGGTTGACAGTCTACCCCGTTCCGTTGCGGTAATTCCGTTTGTTTCGAATATCATTTCAATGCTCTGGGTTTTTGATGCGGTGCTTTATGTCGATGAGATTGACAAGGCGTTTTATGAGAGCATTCCCGAATTCAAAAAGGGCTTTGCTGAGCTTCATCCGAAATTCAGCCTCGGCGGAAAAATCATGTATAACAGACTGGCAGAGAATCATTCGGCTGTTCCCGATGAAAAGGCTGCCGTTTTCTTCAGCGGCGGTGTTGACGCGGCATTTACTCTTGTTTCGCACATTGAGGAAAAACCCGTTCTTGTAACAATCTGGGGCGCTGACATGCCTGCCGATAACGAAGAAGGCTGGAAAGCGGTTTACGCCCACTCCAGAAAGGTTGCGGACATGTTCAGCCTCGAGCTTCAGACTGTTAAAACAAACTTTTCGGTTGTGCCGAACAAGCCTGCTCTTGACACATATATCAGACAGACCGAGCCGAGTTCAAACTGGTATGAGCATTTCATGTACGGTCCGACATTCTTCGGTCACATGGCTCCCCTCGCCTATTTTCTCGGTATTACGGGCTTTTACATGGCATCGTCAAATACGCCCGACGACATAGGAAACTACACCTGTTCATCCGACCCGATAATTGACGATTATATCCGTTTTGTTGACGCAAGGGGTATTCACGACGCATTTTCCACTGACAGGCAGTCAAAGGTTCACGGCATATGTGAATACAGCAAAAAAATCGGAAGAGGCATTCCGCTCAGAGTATGCTATCATGATATTAAAGGTTATAACTGCTGCGACTGTGAAAAATGCTACCGTTCAATGCTTGCGATAATCGCCGAGGGTGAAAATCCCGCGGATTACGGATTTGACCTGTATAACGATGAAGTCCGCGCAAGAATGATGTATGAGCTTCAGAAAAAATACCGTGTTAAATACCGTTACGGCGGATATAACTATATTCAGAAAAAAATCCGGAAAACATATACATACGACGAATGTCCCGACGACCTGAAATGGTTTTACAATCTGAAAATGAAGTACAGATGTCCGAGATGGATTGTGAATATTAAAAAATTTGCACATACCGTTTTAAAAGTGCTGCATATAGAACACTGAAAACAAACTGATTCGGAGAAAGATTTATGAAAGAAAAAAACTACCCGCTTTATGAAGTACAGCCGTTTTCCTCAATAAAAGAAATGGTTGAGCTTGCAGTAAAGGATGCCGCTGACAGCATTGCGTACAAATTCAAGGATAACGGTGAGCTTCGCGAGGTCACCTTCGGTGAATTTGCGGATTCGATGACTTCTCTCGGCTCTTTCCTTCACGCCGAAGAGCTTTCCGACAAGCATATTGCCTGCATCGGCACCAATTCATACAACTGGATACTCGCTTATCTTACCGCGCTCCGTTCAGGCGGCGTATTTGTTCCCGTTGACAAGGAGCTGCCCGAATCGGATATTGTCCATGTGCTTAAGGACAGCGAGGCAAGCGTTGTTTTCTACGATGCAAAGTATGAGGAAATACTCAGAAGGCATGAGGAAGAGCTTGACGGACTCAAGCTCTGTATCGGCTTTACGCGGACTGAGGATGACGGAAAGTATATTTCGTTTACAAACGCTCTTACAAAGGGCGCGTCATACGAGCCTTCGCTTTTCCTTAACGAAGCAAGCGACCCGAATGCGCTTAAGCTCCTTGTTTACACCTCGGGTACAACAGGTATGTCAAAGGGTGTTATGCTTTCGGAACACAACCTTGTTTCAAGCGTTTACTACGGACTTATGGTCTCAACTGTTTACGATACAGGTCTTTCTCTTCTCCCCTATCATCACACATATGAAGCTGTCAGTGATATTCTTGTTTCGTTCCACCACCATTCAACTCTGTGCATAAACGAAAGTCTGACGGCAACGCTGAAGAATCTTGTTGTATACAAGCCTTCGTACATTTACGTTGTTCCGGCAATCGCCGAGTCAATTTACAAGCGGATTATCCGCAACATACGCAAGCGCGGTATGGAGGAGCAGTTCAACGAGATGGTTGAAAAGAGCAACGAGCTGCGTAAGCAGGGAATTGACAAGCGCCGGGAATACTTCGGATTTATTCACGAAACCTTCGGCGGCAAGCTGAGAAAAATTGTCTGCGGCGGCGCACCCATCCGCCCCGAGGTTGCAAAATTCTTCGACGATATCGGTCTTGACCTTATTAACGGCTACGGTATCACGGAATGCTCTCCGCTTGTATGCGCAAATCACGATATGTACAACGATTTCCGCACAGTCGGAATACGGCTTCCCTGCATCGAATGGAGAATTAATGAGCCTAACGAGGAAGGCATCGGCGAAATCTGCGTCAAGGGCGACATTGTTATGATTGGCTATTACAAGCAGCCCGAGCTGACTGCGGAGGTTCTTAAGGACGGATGGTTCTACACGGGCGATTACGGCTATATCAACGAAAATGACCAGCTCGTTATCTCCGGCAGAAAGAAGAATATTATCGTCCTCAACAACGGCAAAAATGTTTATCCCGAGGAAATAGAGGGATATATTCAGGATATCGACTATGTCAACGAGGTTATCGTCAGCGGAGAAAAGGACGAGGACGGAAACGAAAGCTCACTGACCGCTGAGGTTTTTCTTGATGAAAACACCCGCAAAACGCCTGCCGAGGTGCTTAAGAGCATTAAAAAAGCGTGCGTTGAGCTTCCGATTTACAAGCAGATTTCCAATGTTGTCATCAGAGACAAAGAGTTTCCCAAGACAAGCTCCAATAAAATCAAGCGTTTTATTTCCGATACCAGAAATACAGTTTCCGAAAAGGTTTCCGAATATAAGGAAAACAAGGAGCAGAAAGAGCTTGAAGGCCGTGACGAAAAAGAACTGCTGAAAGAAAAGAAAAAAGAGGAAAAGAAAGAAGAACGCAAGGCAAAAAAAGAGGCAAGGGAAAACAAAAAAAATGAACTGCCTGACGGCAGCTCAGAGGAATAAAATAAAGCGGCATCCAAGGTGCAATCAGCGCCCAAGATGCCGCTTATTTTTTATATTTACGGATATAATAAATACAGATTAACCGCGGTTAATCAGAAAGTGAGGTTTTATTATGATTGAAAAGGATACAATCAGGCTTCTGCGTGAATGCGACGCAGGAATTAAAATGGGCGTTGACTCAATCAACGATGTGCTTGACGATGTCAGCGACAGTCAGTTCAGAAAGGTGCTTTCCGACTGCCGCAGCGAGCATGAAAAGCTCAGCACTGAGATTCAGTCACTGCTTGACAGGTACGGTGATGAGGGAAAGGACCCGAACCCGATGGCAAAGGGAATGTCCTGGATTAAGACCAACGCCAAAATGGCGTGGGACGGCTCGGATAACACCATTGCCGACCTGA
>JAZUDP010000056.1:0-6671 GCA_045639705.1 Acutalibacteraceae bacterium | reverse complement strand
AGCCCATAAGCGGCCATGTGTTTTTGATTTCCTCCGCAACAACCTTTGCAATCAGCTTTGCGTTATCAAAACTCATTACCGCAAGACCCAGTCCAAGCTCCGCAATGCGGTCAAGAAGTCTCGGCAGGAGAGCGTCAAAATTCAGTCCGCTCCACGCACATTCGGCTGTTTCGGGGTCATCGCCGTACATAAGCCATGCCGCGCTGTAGCCGGGAACGATAATTACCGGATAATCGGTAATTTCGCCTTTAATCGGAAGCTCTGATTCTGCAGAAGCCGTGAAAGCAAATATTCCGACAAGAAGTGAAATGCAGAGAATAACCGAGATAAGCTTTTTCATAATCTGCCTCCTGTTCATCTGACAACGTTTTTAAATAACTGTACAAAAAAACTTACAATATATGAAGTAAATGGGATTTCATCAATACCGACGGCGTTTACTACGGGTTCTGTGTTTTCGCCGAGACCAAGCTCATAAAGCTTATCAAGAACAATTTCGGCAATAGCGACATTTCCGACAGCACTCGGATGTATGGTATCGACAGCGACGCATTCGGGATGATTTTCCATTACGGGCGCGGTATCTACAAGATAAAACGCGCCGGGATTCTCATCGAGATACTCGTGTATCGCTTCATTTACTCTTACGGTCGCAAGTCCGTAAAAATCACCGAGAACGAATTTCATCGGGTTGTAAAGTGTCTGAACAAGGATAACGGCATCGGGATTGAGTTCCTTGATTGTACCGATGATAACGGCAAAGTTTTCGGCAAAAATATCCTTGACATCGTTTACGATTTTGTAGTTGCCTGCAAGCACTTCCACGGCTATGCGCGGCAGGTTCTGCTGAAGGAAATCGTTTCCTCCGATTGAAAGGCTGATTATATCCGCCTTTTCAACAGCTGCATTAACCTCGGGAGTCGCAATCTGGTCAATAAGGTCACAGGAACGGTAACCGTTTACCGCATAATTTGAATAGTTATAGCCGTTGGTATCTGCGACGATTTTTCCGTAGCAGGCTTTATCTCTGTTGTAAACGCCGTAGCCCTGCGCTATCGAGTCGCCGAGGAGAAGATAATTCAAAGTCTCCTGCGCGTGAGCCGCAATCGTGAACGGCAGTATCATGCACAGACAAAGAATAGTGCTGATAATTTTTTTCTTCATGTTTTTTTACTCCTTTCGGTGAATATCTATATTATACATCATAATTCAGCCTTAATCAATCAGTTTTTAACTGCTTTGCCGTCCTATTCGCCAACCGCAACAAGAATATTCATATTTCGTACGGTGCTGTCTGCAATTCTGTCATTGACTGAATATGCATGCTTTTCAAGGTCGCCGCATATGGCTTCTGTCAGTTCCTTTTCCTGAAGCGCTGCAATTGTTTCGGCAGCAATCTCCTCGATTGTGTCGTATTTTTGATCTGCAGCCGTATTGTCACGGTTATCTCCGAACAGCAGAAATGACAGCTTTTCTGACAGTTCTTTGGTGCCGATAAGCTCACGAAGCGCGCGGAAGCTCCATTTGTAATAGGGCATGTACCTGTCCTGAAGCAGAAAATGTGTTTTCATTGCGGCATTTACAAATTCCACACAGGCAAGCTGTGCGGCCTCCGGTTCACCGTGTTTAATGCAGCGCAGAAAGTTATACTGTCCGGACTGTGCCATAATCAAAATATTTCCCGCAAGACGCTTTAATTTAATATCCTCCGGCATACAGATAAGTTCTTCTCTGATTTTTGAAAACTCTCCGTAGTTATCGAAAAATATATCGCCGTTGACCGCTTCAGCCAGCGCATAATCCGGAAGTCTCAGCCACTGCTCCGTCGCAAGCCTGCCGTCTGCCGAGCCGACAGCTTTCAGATAGAATTCATCGATTCTGATAACACCGTTCCGATTTCCGCCGACGGGAGAAACAACCTGATGTTTAATTCCGGCATATTCCTTCGGAAGCTTTGCATAGGCTCTTTCAAGCTGAAAGGCACGCCTGCGGTCAACTTTATCTTCACCGGGAATAAAAATACAGAATCCGGGTTCAAAATCGTGGTCACGGGATATTTCATCGTCATATCCGTAATGTTCAGAGCCGCTTCCGACAAAGCCAACCGCAAGAAACGGCAGAATATCTGTAAACTCGGTTTCCAACATCGGCTTGCCGAATTCTTCATAATATCCCTTTGAAATTTCAAGTCCGTTCATAAATTTCCCTCGCTCTCCGATTCAGTTCACGCTCCGTCAGAAAGTAACCGTAGTATCCGAACACGGGAGCGCATTTTTCACATACAAAGGCATAGTATCCGTTTTTTGGCAGGCCTTCTGTGTTCAGCAGCCTCTCGGCTTCAAGCAGCTGCTTTTCAATCTCTTTTTCACCGCTTTCAAAGCCGTATTCAGCGGCAATAAGGTCAGCAATATTCAGGCGGGTAATGGCAACCTCAAGCTCGCCGTTTTCCTGCTTTTCCATTATCTCGATGGCTTTATTAAACAAATCTTCCGCTTCACGGAATTCTTTGAGTGCTGTGAGCGTCAGCGCCATATTGTTGTACAGACAGCCAAGCCTTCCGTCATGTGAATCAAGTGCCGATTCATAAATAACCTGCGCTTTGCGATAGAGAGGCAAAGCTTCTTCAGCTTTGCCGAATGCTTTATATCCCGTGGCGGCATTGATAAGCGTCGTTCCGTAAGTAACCGACCGTTCCATATTCATGGAATCCGCAAGAGAAAGCGCATCGGCAGCGGCAGTAAGACATTCCGTTCCTTTTTCTGTCTTCCGGTAAAGCCCTATCTGCTCATTAAGCAAGGTAAGCTTTCCACGCATATCGTTACCCGCATCCGCTTCCAAAATCCAATACCGCAAATGGCGCTCCGCAGCAGCATAGTCGTTCTGATTAAGGTAGAAATCAAGCTTTTCCATAATCCGTCCGACAGGAATCGGAGTAATCTCCGGGTGCATATTCAACGGGCAACAAGGTTCTTCATAATCATCTTTTGACAGTAATTCTTTCATAATTTTACCTCTGCTGATTCTGATTTATAAATTAAATAATATCACAGATCTGTTATTCTTTCAACAGTCGGAACACACTACATTGCCGTAGGTTCTGCTGCGGACTGCAATATTTCAGACATAGGCAAAAACGGTTACAGAATCGTTGCAAATGACGGCAATGTGCAGATAAAGGGCACGGAGAAAAGCGGAGTTGTAACAGGTGTTTACCGTTTTCTTGAGAAATTTGCCGGCAGAAAAGTATATACATGGGATATTATGAACCGGGCGAAACCGGAGCCGAAACAAGAAACTTCTTCGGAGGAATCCTTGAATTCCTTATTCCGTTTCTTACAGGCTTCGGACTTTTGTATAAGATATACAAAGCTCTGATGCCGATTCATTTCTAAAGGAATACATTGATTTAAAAAACCGTGTGAATACAGATTATCAAAAGGGATAAAAATGATCGGGGCTCACTTCTTCAGGTGAGCCTCGATTTTGGGGCTGTTGTTTTACAGCCCCATTTCTTATTTGTCAAACGCAGGGTTGAATGCGTAGAAATTTTTGTCGTTCATTCTGTCTGTCGCAAGGCGGAGACCTTCGCCGAAGCGCTGGAAGTGTACAATTTCACGCTCACGCAGGAACTTGATTACATCGCGCACATCGGGGTCGTCAACAAGGCGGAGAATGTTGTCATAGGTTGTGCGTGCCTTCTGCTCCGCACCCATGTCTTCGCTGAGGTCGGTGATAACGTCTCCCTTTGATTGCATACTTGCAGCTGTCCACGGGAAACCGCTTGCCGCCGTGGGATAAACACCTGCTGTATGGTCAACAAAGTATGCGTCAAAGCCGCTGCGCTTGATTTCTTCGGGAGTGAGATTTCTTGTCAGCTGATGCACAATCGCACCAATCATTTCAAGGTGTCCGAGTTCTTCAGTACCTACATCTGATACGCCGATGGTACATTTGGAGCAAAAAACGGAGATTTTTCCCCGCTTTGATATACTTACAGACACTTTTGTCCAAAATCAGAAGAAAAAACGCATTTCGGGTGCGGACAAGCTTTCTGATGTGAAAACCACTCATCCGAGAAGCATAAACATCTTTATGACCGTCAGTGCAAAATATGATGTTGAAAAAAAGCCAATACAATAATAAAACATTGACTAACAGCTTATATAACCGGTTGTGACTTTCAACTGTTGAAAGGATAACAGTTGAAAGTGGTGACACCCCGGTTTTCAAATTCTATTACGGAGTGGAAATCGAAGAGCGATAAATAAACGAAACAGCCTGCCGGAGTGATTGTCTCGGCAGGTTTTGTGCTGTTATAAGCAGTTCTCTTGTTTTTTAATATAAAATGATATATAATTAAACTAATATAACCTTACAGAACTTTTTTGAACAACATCGGAGGTTTATATGAAAATTTTATCGTCATTTTTGGCTTTTATTTATTACCTGCTTGCGGTTATGGGTTTGCCATACGGCAGCGAAAGCAAAATATTCACGCCGAGAATTGATTTTACGGTTGAGGAAAGAACCGATGTATTCTGTCCGCCCGATGAGGTATGGGTAAACGGTGCGGAATACCCCACCATGATTCAGCTTGAAAACGGAACCTTGCTGACAACATTTGAAGTCTTCGACAAGGGCAATACTGAATTCCGCATTATGGAAAGCACCGATAAAGGCAAAACCTGGACTGAAATTTCGTCGGTGGTCGAAACGCTCACACCGGGACTACAGGCGGCTTGGGAGCCATGCCTGTTTGAACTTCCCGAAGCGGTAGGGGAGTTTGAAAAAGGCACTGTTGTTCTGGGCGGAATATCGCTGGATGACGGCTGTCAGAGCAAAACCCAGCTTTCAATCTGGACGAGTAAAGACTGCGGAAAAACATGGAGTGAAACCTCCGTTGCCGACAGTGCCGGCGGAACAGGTGATGGAATATGGGAGCCGTGGTTCGTGTATGAAAACGGCACACTTTATTGCTTCTATTCCGACGACTCCGACCTTGTTCACAGTCAGACAATCGTTTATAAAAGCACAACCGACCTTGTGAACTGGAGCGAAAAAGTACCCGTTGTTGTTTTTGACAACCCGAATGCAAGACCGGGTATGCCTGTTATCACGAAGATGGGCAACGGCATGTATTATCTTACTTTTGAACTTCTTGAAAATGACGAAAACAAGCCGTGCAGGTATAAAATTTCGGAGTCAATATCCGAATGGAACGCCGCTGACGAGGGTACGGAAATTATTGCCTTGTGTAAAAGAGAACTGCATTCCTCGCCGGTTTGTCTGTGGATTCCTGACGGCGGAAGAAATGGTACACTTATGCTGGCTGCGACTTACGGCAATAAAGGACATAATGAGATTTTCATCAGTCATGACTACGGCAAAACCTATTCTGTTATGGCAACGCCGTTTGAGTATGACAGCGGCAAGCGTGGCTTCGGCTATTCGCCGTCTATGATTTATTCTGAAAAAGATAACACCGTTTATTTTGAAAACACCGTCGATTATAAAGATGACCTGTCAAAAATTCAGTTCGTAAGGCTGGGTATTAAATAATCAAATCAGTAATAGCATAACAGCAGCACAGCCCTCCGGGATTAAACCTCGGAGGGCTGTTTTTACAACTGGTTTATAAACTGGATTCACATCGGTGATGATTCGGAGCCCATCTCGGAAACTGTACAGTTTTTTTGCTGCCATCAATCATTATAAAAGGATAGGGTTCCGTCCGGAAAAAATTCATTTTTGATGATTACATAAAGATGAACATCCTGAGATGATTCTGATTTCTTGTTTTACTGTTGTTTATTCGCTTTTTTTATTCTGAAAGCCGTGTATGAATAAGGCTGCATGCCGCTGCAAAGCAGTCTGACGCTTCCCATGCTCCACTGTTTTTCATAAAGCTGATCCGTAAGCTCATATTCCGTATCTGTTGCAATTTCCGTACGGAATAAACGGTCAGGCGAAATATTGCAAAGAACAAACGCCGCTTCGCTTCCGTCTGCATTTCTCAGATACTGAGCATAAAGTCCGGGTTGTCCGATGATAAGAAACGGAAGGCTTTTTTTCGACAAAAATTCATATATTTCGTTAAGCTGACGCTGTCTTGAGGCTGAAAATACCGCTCTGGGAGTACCGCCCGCAACACCGTAGGTTAGGGTTTCACCGTCAAAAGCATATACCGCAAATCTGCGCCCGTGAGCGTCTGTGTAGGTCCAGCAGGCGGGAATATCCTGTTTATCTGTTCCGAATGTGCTTAGTACACGGGCGTTCTTTTTTAATGTGGCACTGTAAAATACACCGTCAGGCTCATCAAAGTGTTCCTCTGATGTGCCGAAGCTCTCTGAGGAAGGATTGTTTTTGACTGTAACTGCATTTTCAAAGCCGACGTCAACACCACGTTCACGGAGAATCAGAGCGGCTTTCATGTCAAGAATAAGACCTGCGGACAGTTCTTCATCACTCAGATAACGCGCGTTTTCACCAAATACAATTCCTGTACCTCCGCCTGTGTATTTTGTCGGGAATGAATTGAGGGCGGCAAATATTCCTGCGAACGGCTGAGTAAATCGTTCAAACATCTTCCCGTTGCCCGGGTATTCGGGAGGCAGCTTTGCTCCGCGCAGAAGGTGTTCATGCTGATAAATGCGAAGTCCGTCAGGAATAAG
>JAZUDP010000055.1:0-32577 GCA_045639705.1 Acutalibacteraceae bacterium | reverse complement strand
GTCAGCAAGCTGGAGGCGCTGAATCACGTCGATTCAATCCGCCACAACAAGGATATTGCCAATATGCTTGTTAAAATCCGTTCTTCAATTTCCTATGTAAGCATCGGCATCATTGCCGTTCTGCTTGTTATTTCACTTTTCATCATTGCAAACACAATCCGTATCACAATGTTCAGCAGAAGACTTGAAATCAACATCATGAAATCAGTCGGAGCGACAAACTGGTTCATCAGGTGGCCGTTTATGCTTGAGGGTATGATACTCGGAGTTATCTCCGCGATACTTTCCACGGGTGTTGTCTGGGGCGTATACAAGCTGCTTGAGTCTACGGTTATATCCATGCTGAGATTTGTCATTTCAGACTTCAGGGTTGTTCCGTTCACGGATTATATCATTTACATTCTGCCCGCGTTTGTTGTTCTCGGCCTTATCTCAGGCGGTATCGGAAGTCTTATTTCGATTCAGAAGTATCTTAAGGAGCGCGGCGGCGTGGTCTATGAGGAAGACGAATAATAAAAGACGAATAATAAAAAAGGAAATGCTTTGCGGCATTTCCTTTTTTACACTCTGCCGAAGCTTACGCCCCGGTCGGCAGGGGCAAGCACCTGCCATACAATATTGTTTTTATACTGAATTGATTTCGTTACCGACAGTCTGATGCGGAGCTGAAGGCTTCGCGTTTATGCGCTGTCAGTCAATTTTTATGCCAAGTACATCCGCAAGGGTTTTTCCTAAAATATTTTCCTTTGCTTCGTCGGAAATATTAAGACTCTTATATCTTTCTATTTCGTAATTGATGTAGTCCGCTTTCTTGTAGGGGAAATCAAGACCGAACATACTGCTTTTGTCGTTTGTCTGGAAAACAACCGTTTCAAGCTGTTCATTGGTCAGCATCCAGCCCTCGGGACCGTTTCTGTCGCTTATTGAAGTCCAGCCCGCAAATACACGGGGCTGAATTCCGCCGCGGGAGTTGTTGCACATAACTGCAAGCGACTCGTTGAAGAAATGGTAGCCTCCGATATGCTCAAGGCTGAAGCGGAGATTTTTAAAGTTCCACGCAACCTCATCGTAAAGAATCGGACGGACTCCCTTCAGACGGTGCCAGTGCATTCCGCAGTGGAAGGAAATGAAAAGTCCAAGCTCCTCGGCACGCTCATAAACCTTGAAGGCGTCCTCGCCGTCAATATCAAATTCCTGATATGCCGGATGCATTTTGATGCCTCTGAAGCCAAGCTCGGCAATCTTATCAACCTCGTCGCGAAGATTTTCGGCTTCAAAATCTATTGTACCGAAGCCGTAAAGGTCGGGGTCGTTTTTAATTTCTTTTGCAAGCCATTCGTTTGGCGAATCTGTTCTGCCTTCTTCCTTAAATCTTTCCGCAAAAGGCGCAAAGCAGACGCATTTATCTATTCCGCAGTCATCAAGCAGGCGTTTGAGATTGTCCAGCGAACCCTCAGGCTTGATTTCCTCAGGGAATAAGTGGGCATGATTGGCAAATATCATAATTATCCCTCCGTTTGTTTTCTGAGTATACTATATCATATTTTGAAGAAAAAAACATTATTTTTTAATTTATTGTGTGATTATTTTTGTAATAAGCTTTATAAACGGTATTGATTACATTCCGGCGCGATGCCGGTATTTCCGATTTTTTATTCGGAATTATTATTGAACTGAATGCGGCATTATGCTATTATTACATTAAACAGGCAGCCGCACGGCTGTGAAACGAAAGGCGGAAATTTATGAAATTATTCAGAGCGATTATAAGCATTTTTCTGTCAGTCCAGTTTTTCTTCTCAGGCATAGGTGCGGTTAAGCCGCAGAGAAATTACAAAATGCCCGAACCGCTTACCGGCGGGCTTACGCAGTACGTTGACCCCATGATAGGCACGGGCGGTATCCCGTGGACCTGCGGCATGCTTTCGCCTGCGGCATCGGTACCCTTCGGCGCGGTGCGTCTCGGCGCCGACACCTGTGCGGCGGCGGGCAAGTTCCTTATTAAAATGAATACCTCGGGCTACTACTATGAACACAGCCATATTCTCGGCTTTTCTCACGGCAGACTTTCGGGTACGGGACTCTACGATTACGGCTGTTTCCGTGTTACGCCCGGCAAAAAGGATAACGGCAACGGCAAAATCAAAGCAATCGCGTTCAGCCATAAATATGAGACGGCTGCTCCGGGTTACTATGCGCTTTATCTGCCGACTCTCGACTGCCTTGCCGAAATGACGGCGAGCGAGCATGTGGGCGTTCACCGCTATACGTTCTATTCTTCAAAGGACGCACACCTTTACATTGACGCGGCCTCGACAATCGGAGACGGTACCGTTGAGGACGCTGAAATAAATGTTGACGCGGAAAGCGGAAAAATAACCGGAAGCGCAAATATAAAGTCCGGTTTTTCGGGCAGATACGGCGGACTTAAGCTTTATTTCACTGCGTTTGTGAATAAACCTGTAAAGAATGTCATTATTTGGGATGACAACACGGGCGCAGACCTCAATTTCGGAGCTATGAACGGCGAAAAGCTTGAGCTGACAATCGGAATCAGCAATGTCAGCTGTGAAAACGCGGAGCAGAACATCAAAGCAGAAGCTGACGGTGCAAATTTTGACGCGGTTAACCGAAAGGCTGTTGAAAAGTGGGAAAACCGCCTCGGCACAATAAAAATTGACGCCGATGATGAAATAAAAACAACATTTTACACAGCGCTTTATCACAGCATGATTATGCCGACGGATTTTACGGACAGCAACGGCGAGTATACAGGCTTTGACAAGCAGGTTCACACCGCTGACGGTTATACCTACAGAACGGATATGTCGCTTTGGGATACGGTAAGAAACACGCTTCCGCTGTATTCTCTTATTGCGACTGATATTCAGAGCGACTGCGTAAAATCACTTATGGAAATGGCGGACGCGGGCGGAACATTTCCGCGCTGGCCTCAGGGCGAGGGATATACAGGTTCGATGTTCGGCACTCCTGCCGATGTTTTCATTACTGAAAGCTATCTGAAGGGCTTTACGGATTTCGATGTTGAAGCGGCTTATAATTATATGAAAAAGACCTCGGATTATCCTCAAAACGGCTGCAATCAGCGCGACGGTGTGGAATATTACAACGAGCTTGGTTATGTTCCTGCCGATAAGGTCAATAAATCTGCGGCAAGAACGCTTGAATATTCGTGGTCTGACGGCTGTATCGCCGACCTTGCGGAGGCTCTCGGAAAAACAGACGAGGCGGCCTGTTACAGAGCAAAATCGGAAAATTATAAAAATATATGGAATCCCGAAACAAAATATTATCAGGGCAGAAATGCTGACGGAAGCTGGAAAACACCGCTTCTTCCGAATTTTACGGAGTTCTATGACGCAGTGCTGATAAAGAAGGTCAGCGACGCCTACTGTGAGGGCAGCGCAAGACAGTGGCGCTTCGGCACGGTATACAACACAAAGGGAACAATTGAGCTGTTCGGCTCAAAGGAATATTTTGTCAGCGAGCTTGAGGATTTCATGAAGGACGCCTCAAAGAACCGCGCGGCACTCAATCCCGGCGCAGGCTTCTGGATAGGAAATCAGCACGATATCCACACGCCGTATATGTTCATCGACGCGGACAGACCGGACCTTGCTCAGAAATGGGTGCGCTGGACGCTCAGCAACAGATATTCAAACGATATCAACGGTCTTGACGGAAACGATGACGGCGGGACTCTCAGCGCATGGTACGTTCTCTCGGCAATAGGTATTTATCCGATTGCGGGAACGGCGAAGTATTATGTCGGTTCACCGAATATCAACAGCGCGGTACTCAGCCTCGGAAACGGCAGGACTCTGACGGTTAAGGTCAACAATCAGTCGGAGGACAATGTTTATGTCAGATCGGTTACGTTTAACGGAAAGCCGCTTGACGAAATGTACATCACTCACAGCGAGCTTATTTCAGGCGGAGTTCTGGAATTTACAATGGGATAAAAGACGGGACTGCACTGTTCATTCGGCGCAGTCCCTGTTCTTTATACAGTCGGTCTTTCATCGGAATTATCAATTCTGTATACCACTGCCTGTATAGCATAACTGATTAATAATTCAGAAAAATTAAGCTTAATGAGTTAATATATTAAGCGCAGTATAAAATTATTTAACGATAAAGCTTAATTGTTTATTGACACAACTAAACAAATGTGCTACAATTCAGCCAGCTTTGTTTGGAGGATAAAAAAATGGCGATTGGTGAAAGAATAAGACGCATAAGAAAATTTCGCAATCTGACTCAGAAGGAGCTTGGCACGGCAGTCGGCTTTGAGGAAAAGAATGCCGATATCAGAATGGCCCAGTATGAGTCGGGGACACGGTCACCGAAAGCGGATTTAACCAACGCTCTTGCGGATGAACTCGGAGTTTCACCGCAGACGCTTGCCGTTCCCGATATTGAAAGTCCTCTCGGCGTTATTCATACGCTGTTTGCCTGCGAGGATATTTACGGACTTACAGTCAACGGAATCGGCGGGGAAATCGTTCTCCATATTGACAAAAAAGCAGGCGAAAAAGCCTTTGAGCTGTCGGAAGCCGTTGCCGAATGGTACGCCGTGAAAAAGAAATACGTTCAGGGCGAGATTACCGCGGAGGAGTACAATAACTGGCGTTATAACTATCCCTGCGATGAAAACGGCGAGCCGCGCAAGAGCTTTGATATGGAAAAACCGAAGCAGAAAAAAACGGTCAGGGAAAAGCCCGCTGTTCCTTCCGTTAAAAAGGAAAGCAAAAAAGAGCCTGAGGCTCAGAAGCCGTCAAGAACTGTCGACGATATTCTTGCTCAGCTCAGAGCAAATATGGATTTGCTCAGAAGCACACAGATTGATGATGACGAAGAAGAGAGCTGACCGTAACGGCAGCTCTCTTGCTGTGTTTTAAATATCATACTGAAAATCAGGCATAATCGGCAGAAGATGCGAAGCGTCATTGTGGAAGGAAATGCGTCTTACGCCGTCGGGAGTGAATTTGATTTTTGTGACAGCCGTATTGTGGGTCGTCATTCTGAAATTGTATTCGTTCTCGATTCCCATTGCCGCCTGATAGAAGTTGATTCCGAAAACGCCGTGGCTGACGAGGACAATTTTCTGACCGTAGTCGAAGCGGTTCCGGATATATTCAATAACCGCTTTTGCACGCTCAAGAGTGTCCTCTTTTGTTTCGTTTGCAAAGTCGCAGCCCTCGCCGCCGAAAATGTTGTCTTCGCACATCTTAAGCTTCGGATAGTAACGGCTCAGATAATCAAGACTGCAGCCGTTGTAGCCGGGAGTTGCGCCGCGTTCAATAAGCTCGGGAACAATTTCTATAACGGGCTTGTCTTCAAGGGCGTTTGCCACTGCGGCAGCTGTTTTTACCGTGCGCACAAGCGGACTTGAAAGCACGGCGTCAAACCTTGCTCCCTCGAACCGCTTCGCAAGATATTTCAGCTGAAGCTCGCCAAGCTCGGTAATGTCGCGGTCGCAGATGTCGCGGTCCCCGCACAGACCCTTATCCGCATCGGCATGGCGGATATAGAAAATTTCAAGCTTATTGTCTTTTTCAAACATATTAATTCACCTTTTCTTTGGGGGTTTTGTTTATGGATTCATTTTTTGTTACGCCTCAGCAGTTCGGAGCAGCGGGAGACGGATTTTCCGATGATACCGCCGCTATACGCGCCGCGGCAGAGGAAGCTTCGGAAACGGGAAAAACGCTGTTTTTCCCCGTGGGCACATACCGCACGGATGTGATAAAGGTGCCTGCCGCCGTGGAATTCCGCGCTCAGGCGACATGGTCGTACCGCAGACCCGGACGCACAGTGCTTGTTCCGGCAAATGAAAATCAGAACTGTGTGCTTGATGTTTCCGACGCTCTCGGAGCAACGCTTTACGGCATCGCAATTGACGGAAAGGGCATGGGAGCAAAGCTGCACGGACTGTTTATGAACAGGGAGAATCATGTCACTCAGGGCGAGCATTCGCTCCGCGTTGACACCTGTCAGGTTCGCGGCTGTACGGGCAACGGCTTTCACGCCGAGGGAGCATGGGCTGTAAGCGTGCGTAAATCTCAGTTCATAGAGAATGAGGGCTACGGCATGTATCTTGACGGCTGCGATGCGTTTATTGTTGATAACTGGTTCTCGTTCAACGGCAAGGCGGGCTTCGGCGGAGACACATGGAATTCCGCTGTTAATTTTACCTCGAACCGCGTTGAATGGAATAAGGACTGCGGTGTGCGCTTAAGCGGAGGTATGCGCTACAATATCACGGGCAATTATTTTGACCGTCAGTACGGCCCCGCGATTGTGATTGAGGACGCGGAAAACTTCCACAAGCGCCTTAAAAAGACTCACACAGTCATGCCTTACGCAATTACCGTAACGGGCAACAATTTTGTCCGCAGCGGCAAGGAGGCGGAGCCTTGCTCTGACAGGGACTGCCATATCTATCTGCGCCGCGCCGCGGGAATCACCGTCAGCGCAAACACCTTCAGCATATGGAAGGATGACGGGCGCAACGGCAGGATTTCTCCGTTTTACGGAATCATCACCGAAAAATGCGCTCACTGCGTAATTACAAGTAATGTCATGCTGCCGGGCGCTGTTAAAGAGCTGATTCATGACAAAGGCGGACACGGTGAAGGCATGGTTGTTGAAAACAACACGGGCGCGGTTCTGCCCGAAACGGCGTACAGCTGTCAGGACCCGTTTACTCCCGTTCATTTCATGAGCGAGGGCGGTGCGCCGTGGTACAGCGAACAGCTTGAGGGAGAAAATAACGATTAATAAATCTGTAAAATTCTCGCGGTATCCGTTCCGGTAATCAGCTGCGGAATGCCTGAGGGCAGCTCCGCTTCAAAATTTTTGTGAACATGACCGCAGATAACCGACTTAATAAGCTTCTGACTGAGGATGAAATCATACATTTTCCGTGTGATTTCGTCCTCTTTCTGCTGTATGTATCTTTCGGGAGGATAAATCGCCATTTTTTCCTCCGGTACGCAGACCAGGCTTGCGTACCGTCTTTTTTCGGTAATCATCAGGTCGTAGCACTCCTCGGTATAGAGCGGAACATGCATGGCAAGTATTATCGGCAGACCCTTTGAGCATTCTTCCTTCAGCCTCTCAAACTGCCATTCGTCAAAGCGGTAATAACCGTTGTCAATACCGACAATATTAACTCCGTTGATTATTCTCGAAAAAAATCTGATATCGTTTTTATAAATACCGCTTACGGCAGGCAGGTTGATTTCACGGCTCGCGGGAACATCGTATTCCATGCCGCCGAAAACTCTGAAGTCGTGATTGCCCGCAATAAACAGGCAGTCATTTTTTTCCGTAAAACGCCTGACTCTTTCGGCGCTTCCGTGAGAAAAGCAGTCCGTCATATCGCCGGTGAAAACGGGCAGGGCGTTTTCTTCTTTTGCCAGAGCCCCTGCTTCTTCAAGAACGCTTTCCGAAAAAGGATATTTTTTCCTTCTTTTTTCGGCAAGCTGAATTATTCTTTCCTCGTCTGTTTCGTCGGGGCAGGCGATGTGAACATCGGTTATGTGCAAAAGCTTAAACGGCACGGCTGCTCCGGCCTCGATTTTATTGTAAATACGGTCTATTTTAATCGCCTCTTATCAGAAATCGCTGATTTCTTTACCTGCGGGAACGCAGATAACCTTATTTCCCTGACCTAAATAAACATCAACGGCACTCGGGTTGTAAATCCGCTTGCAGTCGCAGGTATATTCAATGCGGTTGAACGCGTTTATGTAGTCGTAAAGCTCAATGTTTGTGGCGTACCATACATCGTCCTTTCCGCCGACCTGTCTGAAGAAATTCTCGATTAATTCCCAGTTGTCATTGCCCTCAAATTCATAGCTGTGACCCCATACATAGAAGAAATACGGAGCGTTGTCGGGCGTTGTGTTAATGAATTTTTCTGTCAGCTCGGGAAGCATTTCGTCGCTGTGATGGCAGGTGGCTTCAAGTCTGAGCCAGTCTGTGGGAACGTTGAAGCTGTGGGAGGCTATGGTTGTGCGGGCATACTTGTAGCCCGAGGCTTTCAGCGCGTTGACAACATCGTCGTTGTATGTGCCGAAGGGATACGCAAAGCCCTGAATACGCTTTCCGAAAAGCTGTTCAAGCGTGTATCTGTCGTTGGCAACCTCCCAGAGAGCTGTATCAGCGCTCATTTTCTCGAGAAACGGGTGAGTGAAACCGTGACCCGCAACCTCGCACATTTCGCTCTGATAGACCTCTTTTACCTGCGATTCGGTCAGTCTGCGGTGAACTCTGCCCTTCGGAAAAACCGTTCCCTCCGGAGCAAATTCGCCCGAATTAAGGTTGAACGTACCCTTGATGCCGTACTTTTTCATAAGCTCAAGAAGCGTGATGTCCTGCTGAACGCCGTCGTCATAGCTGATTGTCAGCGCCTTTGCAAGTCCGCCCGGATATCTCATAAAATACATAAAAATCACCTTTCTTACAATGATAAAGTTACAATAATAAGATAAGCTGTCTGAAGCAGGAAATATGCGTTGACAGTTTTGTGCGTCGGTCCGAAATGCTTGGTGGTGATGCCGTTGGCAACTATGTAGAGGACTGTATACATCAGAATATATGCAATTTTCGGAAGCTCAAGGAATGCCTGACAGATTACCGACGCGAGCGTGATAACCGTAAAGATAACAATAATTACCGGCTTCATTTTTTTGCCGAACTTGTCAATGCGGTCGAAGATTGTTTTTTCCGCGGCAAAATAAACTATCAGCGAGAACGCGCCGAGCTGTGCGCCGAGTGAGCTGCCGAGAAGGGCAAGAATCATCGGAATTATAAAGACAACGGGACGCTGAATTACATCTACCGCGTGCGAACCGATTTTTTTCGGGAACAGCTCGACTGTTTTAACAAGGAGAACGAGAACCGCCGCAATCCACGGAAGAACATCCGCAAGACTGCCGAGGGGGTTCCATATTCCTCCGTTAGCCTCGATTAAATCAATGCGCTCCTTCAGCATGGTGTCCTTTGTGGCAACAAAATATATTGCAAAGAAAACGCCCGCGATTGCGCCGAAGGAAAATTCCATTGCTTTCCAGCCGCTTAACCAGTTGTTGCGTGAGCCGAAGAAATATTTGCCGTTCCTGTGCGGATTCTCGATGTAATCGAAGATTGCCATACCGCCGGAGAAGCCTGCCGCACCGCCGAGAAGACCTGTCAGCGAGAAGAAAAACGCGTAGTAATCCTTATGCGCAAGAGTGAAGATGAGCAGGCAGACAAGAGTCAGCAGGTTGGCACCCCATTCCTCACGCCTGTCGATTGAAAAATACAGCTTCGGGAAGATGTTTTCCTTCGGCTTGAACGGCTTATTGAAAATCAGCCCGCCGAGTTCTTGAATAAAAGGAATCAGCGCAAAGAAAATCACAATTGAAAGCGGCTTGTAATACTGACCGCCTGCCGCGCTGAACATGATTCCGAGAACAGCGCCGCTTATGCCGTGCCACAGTCCGCCCTTAATCGCGACGCCCGCATAGCCTTTTCCGGGAGCGAAGTCGGGCTTGCCCCTGTGAACGATAAAGCCGAGCGTCTGACCGTAGGTCTGAATGCCGCCGTAAGCCATGGCCGCGCCGCCTGCCGCCGCGAAAAACCAGAAATTTTCCGCAATAAGCTCACTGCCCGAGAAAAACGCGAGGAACATTCCGAGCAGTGCGCCCGGAAGAACGGCTCCGCGTTCCGAGCCGATTAACGAGCCGCGCATACCCCAGCCGTAGCTTAAGGCAATGCTGACGGTTATGATAATAAACATGGTTTTCATTGTTCCACCTCTTTTTAAATCTCTGACTTAAGTCTATCAAACGTGCTTTATTATGTCAAACAAAATATTGTTATTTCCCTAAATATGTGGTAATATTGTCAAAACAGGGGAGGCGATCTGATGGCTGATAACAGATATAATCAGTTAAAAGGAAAAACCGTAATTTTTCTCGGCAGCTCCGTAACCTACGGTTCTGCCTCGGGCGGAGTTTCGTTTGCGGATTTTCTCGAAAAAGAGGACGGTATTATTTCGGTAAAAGAGGCGGTTTCGGGTACGACTCTTGTTGACGGTGACAGCTCATCCTACGTTTCCCGCATGAAAACGATTAATAAAAGCATAAGGGCGGACGCGTTTGTCTGCCAGCTTTCAACCAATGACGCCTCGCTTAAAAAGCCGCTCGGAAAGATTTCGGATTCGTCTGATATTTCAGAGTTTGATACGCAGACTGTTGCAGGCGCGATTGAATATATTATTTCTTACGCACGGGAAGTGTGGAGGTGTCCCGTAATTTTTTATACGGGCACGAAATATGACAGTGAGCTGTACGGAGAGATGGTTGACCTGCTTCTTGAAATTCAGAAAAAACGGAACATCGGCGTGCTTGATTTATGGAACAGCGAAGAGATGAACGCCGTAAGCGCGGAGGATTACAAGTATTATATGGCGAACGGAATTCACCCGAATTATGAGGGCTACCGCCGCTGGTGGACGCCGCAGTTCAGAAAATATCTTTCCGCACTTTGGGAGGTAAATGATAATGAAAATTGATGAAAAGGCGGGTTATCCCAGACCTGATTTTATAAGAGAAAATTATATTTCGCTTGACGGTGTGTGGCTGTTTGATTTTGACGACAGCGGAGAGATTTATAAAAAACTGAAAAGGGGAGAGGATTGTGAGCTTTCCCTTGAAATTATTGTGCCGTTTCCTTATCAGAGTCCCGCAAGCGGAATAAATTCACAGGAAAAGCATGAGCGTGTCTGCTACAGCAAAAGTTTTAACGCTGGGTTTACCGACGGCAAAACTGCGCTTCTTCATTTCGGCGCTGTTGACCACGACGCGGAGGTCTGGCTCAACGGCCGGTATATAGGCTGTCACAGCGGCGGCTATACGCCGTTCTGCTTTGATGTCAGCGGTATTCTCCGCAGCGGCTCAAACGAGCTTGCTGTTTATGTTACCGACGAGTTCCGTCCCGATTCCGTAAGAGGAAAGCAGATATGGGAGGGCGAGCCGTGGGGCTGCCATTACAGCGCGGTTACGGGAATATGGCAGGAGGTATGGCTTGAATTTACCGACGGGGATTATATAACCGGTGTAAATTATATTACGGATTTTGACGCGCACAGCGTTACCGCCGAGATAACCTTCAACAATAAGGTGAGCGGATTTATTTCCGCGGATATATCAAAAAACGGTGAGAATTATATGACAGTCCGTCAGTCCGTGAACGGCAGAGAGGCAAAGCTTCTTATTGCGTTTGAGGACTGCGGAATTATGGACAAGGAGCGCTATACATGGTCGCCTGCGCACCCAAATCTTTTTGATGCTGCGTTCTGCCTTGAAACCGCAAACGGAAGCGATACGGTTGAAACATATTTCGGAGTAAGAAAAGTTCACACGGAAAAAGATAAAATTTATTTTAATAATTCTCAGCTTTACTGGCGCATGGCGCTTGACCAGGGCTACTGGACGGAGGGCATTTACCGTCCCGATAATGATGAAAAATTCCGCGAGGATGTCGAATGGACGCTGAAGCTCGGCTTTAACGCCGCGAGAAAGCATCAGAAAATCGAAGACCCGAAGTATTATTACTGGGCGGACAGACTCGGACTGCCTGTCTGGGGCGAGCTGCCGTCGTTTTACGGCTGTACAGATTACGCCTGCACTGACGCGGAAAACACGATGCGCGAATTTATCGCACGCGATAAAAATCACCCCTGCATAATCGCGTGGGTTCCGTTCAACGAGAGCTGGGGACTTCGCAGTCTGCTCGGCGATGAAAAGCAGGCAAATCTTGCAAGAGAGCTTTATTATATCTGCAGGCGTACCGACCCGTCGCGCCTTGTCAGCACGAATGACGGCTGGGAAAATGTTTTCCCGACGGATATCTGCGGTATTCACGATTACAGAAGCTTTGATGAAAAGCTGACGGAATATTATTCGGATAAGAGCTTCTTTGAAAACGGCGCCGCAAGAACGGGACATCCGTACCTGTCGGCAGGTGAAAGCTACGGAGGTCAGCCCGTAATGCTCACGGAGTTCGGCGGCAAAAGAATCGAAGGCTCTGACGGCTGGGGCTATGACCTTCCGGTTGAAAGCACGGAAAAATATATTGCCGAGATAAAAGCCGATGTTGAAAACATTCTGAACACACCGACCTTCTGCGGCTACTGCTACACTCAGCTTACCGATGTTTATCAGGAAACAAACGGACTTCTTCGTATGGACAGAACGCCGAAAGCGGACGCTGAACAGCTTGCAGAGATATTTAAAAAGAAAAGAATCTGAAAAAAATACGGCTTCTCCGGATCGGAGAAGCCGTATTTTAATATGTCGCGTTCATGTTTTCTTCAATCTGTTCACGCAGATTCTTTTTGTAGCCGGAGTTTCTGATTTTCTCATTGAGCTTTTCAAGGAACAGCTCGCTGTCAATCGGGAGTGTGATTTCCTTATCGAGCCATGAGGAAAGGAACGCCGCATTTGAGATTGTCAGCCCGTTGATTCCCTCGGGGCCTTCCGCAACCAGCGGCTCGCCGCGAAGAATATGCGCGGCAAAGGCGTTGAGGACAACCTCGTGACTGTTGTACTGCTTGCCTTCGTCGGGGTCAACGGTAATCCATTTCATTTTCGGCTTTTCAAAGCCGCCGCCGGCGGTTCTGATGTGTTCGCCCATTCCCACATTCAGCTCGCAGATTTTGATAACGAACCGACCGATTTCCGCGTCGAATTCGGAGATGATTTTTGCCTTTTCAAGCGTGATTTCAAAACGGTTTGTTCCGGGATAGTCGCCTGTTGTGGCGATGTAAATGCCGCTTGCTCCGTTGGGATATTCGGCATAAATTGTAACATCGTCCTCAACCTCAATGTCGTGCCATTTGCCCTCGCGGCAGACAGCGCGGATTTTTTGGGGCATTCCGCATATCCACTGCCACAGATCAAGCTGATGAGGACACTGGTTAAGCATAACGCCTCCGCCTTCGCCCTCCCATGTTGCACGCCATGAGCCCGAGTCGTAATATGCCTGAGTGCGATACCAGTCGGTGTTAATCCATATAACTCTTCTCAGCTCGCCGTAATTTCCGTTTTTAACGATGTCGCGCAGCTTGATATATACGGGATTTACGCGCTGATTGAACATCATTGCGTAGGTTTTATCCGATTCTGAAGCAATATCAATGGCTTCCTGTACCTGCTTTGTGTAAACGCCCGCGGGTTTTTCACTGATTACATGAAGTCCCGCCTTAAGCGCGGCAATAACATATGTCGGATGGAAATAGTGCGGGGTGCAGACCGCGACCGCATCGCACATACCGCTGTTTATAAGCTCTTCGGCAGTGCCGAAGCATTTAACATCGGGCAGAAAGCCCTTTGCTCTTTCAAATTTTCTTTCGTCGACATCTGCGATGCAGGTGATTTCTGTTTCGGGCAAAGCTCCCTCTGAAGCGCTTTTAAGATAGTTGCCGCCCTGATTGCCGACGCCGATAACTCCGAGTCTTATTTTATCCATAACAGGTTCCTCCGTCAGATTTATTAAATCCATTATACCATATCGGTACATTTTGCAACACCCGGATACTGAAATTTATTGAAAAATTTTTTCAGTTGTGGTAATATTTTTTCAGTCAGTTATGAACGGAGGTTTTTTATGAATTTATGGCAGAACGGCGAACACGCCACTCAGATTACTTTTTATGAAGCGGAAAATAAAAAAACCGACGCTGCGGTTGTGATTTTTCCGGGAGGCGGTTATCATTTCCGTGCGGAACACGAGGGTAAGGGCTATGCCGAGTTTTTGCAGACTGTCGGCGTAAGCTCATTTGTGGTTGATTACAGAGTTTATCCCGACTGTTTCCCTCTTCCTCTGCTTGACGCGAGACGCGCTGTGCGTTTTGTGCGTGCAAATGCGGAAAAATTCGGAATTGACCCGAATAAAATTGCGGTTATGGGTTCATCGGCAGGCGGTCATCTTGCCGCTATGGAGGCAACCTATACCGAAAAAATAGACGGCGAGGGTGTTGACGAGACCGACAGAATTGATTTCATTCCCGACGCTCAGATTCTCTGCTATCCGGTACTTCTTGAATATCACAGCGAATTTGCGCACAAGGGGAGCTATGAGAAGCTTCTCGGCGAGGATAATCTTGATTTTGCGCCGAATATCGACCCGGTCCTTAATGTCAGCGAGAGAACTCCTCAGGCGTTCATCTGGCATACCGCCGAGGACCAGAGCGTTAATGTAATCAACAGCTATGAATACGCAAAGGCTCTCAGAATGAATAATGTGCCCGTCGAAATGCATATTTTCCCGTTCGGCAAGCACGGTCTCGGTATTACAAAAGCTCCGGCTCATGTTGTACAGTGGGGCGGTCTGTTGGCAGAATGGTTTAAGGAAATCGGCTGGATAAAATAAAGACCGCGATGAAGGAGGCTTCATGCAGCGGCCGGATGAATAAGCAGAAAAAAAGCACTGTCCGTGGACAGTGCTTTTTGTTTAATTATGTTTCAGGAATTAAAGCTCGATCTTGTCGAGAAGGGGAAGAGCTGTACGGATGTAAGAATGAACAGTCTCAAATACCTGAAGAATGCCTTCTACTGTAACCTGGATCCAGTCGATGAGCTTATCAAGCCATGTCGGCTCCGGAGGAGTTACATACTTAACCATGAGGTTAGCTGAGAAGAATACATCGCCGCCGTCGATTGAGCCTTCAGCAAGTGTAACCTCGGGAAGACGCTCTTCGTTAGCTTCCATATCTTCAGCTGTGAATGTACCCTCGAAGATACCGCCAACGTAAACTTCTACATCAGCTTCGTCTCTGAAGTAGTAACCTGTGGGAACTTCGTTGAAGTTGTAGATACCGAAACCAAGAGAAACATAAGCTTCCTCAGTGTCGAGATCCTCAGGAACTGTAATGTTAACTGTAGCAACCTGTGTCTTTGCCTGATTGAGAACAGAAAGGTCAGCTGCGAAAGCTACATAACCTGTTGTTTCATCAGGAGCATGGAATGTTTCGTAGTTATCGAACATTTCCTGTGTGTAGCCGTAACCTGCTTCGATAGCGTAGAAATCCTTAACGCCCTGGATACCGCTTGCAAAGCTTACGCTGTTAACAACAGGAGCCTTCTGTGTGTTGCCTGTTACATAGAAAGAAAAACCAAGCTCTGCGAAACCTGTTGCGATGTCTGTCTTGTAGTTTGATACAAGATATACAGGAACATCATAGGTCTGACCGGGTTCAACATAAACATTTTCTGCTGCGAAAATGATCTGACCCTCTGTCTGTGCGGGGAATGTGGGAAGATCTTCCTCATAGAATGCGAAAGAAGCTACGCCGCATGCGCTGATAATCATCATGACTGACAGGATGATTGCCAAAAACTTTTTCATATCAATTTCTCCTTACGTTTTTGCACTCTCGTGCTAATTTTACAGCAATTAACCTTGTTTAAGGGGACAATCGCCGTATTTTTTATATAATAGCATAGTGATTTTGTATTATAATTCCAAATAAGAAAATTAAGAAAAAATTTAGCTTTTGCATACTTTTTGCATGACCTTGTTGACAACGGGACCTGCCGCCGAAAGTCCCGAGCCTGAATTCTCGACAACACACACAACCGCGTAGGGCGTATCGGGGTTCTGCGAAAAGCCTGTGAACCACGAATGCGACTCGCCGTTGTCAATCTGGGCCGTTCCCGTTTTGCCGCACATCTGCAGATTCGGGAATGTGGAATCGCCGTAGTAATTTACTACGTTTGAGCGCAGGAGCTTTTTCATTGTGTCCGCCGTACCTGCGTTAACGTGAACCGTTTCGCTTTCCATGGCGGAACCGAGTACGGTTTCCCTGCCCGACGGGGAAACGATTTTACTTATAAAATACGGCTTGACGGCTTTTCCGCCGTTGGCAATCGCGCCCATGAGAGTGAGCATCTGACAGGGATTGACAAGAGTCGTGTACTGACCGATGCCTGCCCATCCGAGGTCAACCTTTGCCGCCGACGACACATCAAACGTGCTTTTTGAAAGATTGATTTCGCCGATTGTATCCTTTATGTTGAAGCCGAGGGCTTCCGCCGTTGCCGTAAGCTTTTCGGGACCGAGTTCAATGGCAATCTGAGCGAAGGCACTGTTGCAGGAATGGTTGAGCGCCTCCTCAAAGGTAACCGTGCCGTGTACTCCGTTGCAGATAACATCGCCGTCAACAGCGTGATATTTACCCGTGCATTTAAAGGTGCGCGACTGAATATCGGGAATGTTTTCAAGCGCGCATATTGCGGTAACGATTTTGAAGGTTGAGCCGGGGGTGTACTGACCGGATATAAAACGGTTGAGATATACGCCCTCGTATTTGCTGTCATCCATGCTTGACGGCTTGTTTTCGGGGTCGTAGGACGGAGTTGAAACCATGCAGACGACCTCGCCCGTTCTGTAGTTGTAAACGCCGACGGTACCCTTTCTGCCGTTCATGGCCTTATAGGCGGTTTTGCAGATTTCAGCGTCAAGCGTAAGCATGATATCGCTGCCGCGGTCATATTTTTTCAGATTGTAAACTCCGTTCACAAAATCGTAGCCCGAAAGCTGAGAGCTGTAAACATACTGTACGCCCGTGGAGATGAAAGCGGTTTTGTCGCCGACTGCGTGAAGAGTGGCCTTACGGATTGCCGAATCACCGTTAAAAATTCTTTTTCCGTTTTTACTGTAGACAAGAGCGGTGCCGTTGACATCGTAAACCGTTCCCGCGTTTGTAAGCTGTCCGTTTGAATAAATATGCCTGTTGACCTGCTTTGACGCCCATTCGCTGCCGTGCAGATAAAACGAGGCAGCCATTACTCCGAGACCGACAAGAAAAGCGGCAATGAAAACATAGAGTACATAGGCTCTTTTTGTAGTATTGTTCATCGCGGTGTCCTCCTGTTTGAAGAGGCTGTTCTGCCCGTTGTTCCGCTCTGTGAGGCGCGTCTTGTACCGCTCTGGGCAGAGCCGCGGGCTGTCTGTGAAGTCCTGGCGGCTGTACTGCGTGTCTGTGTGCGGCGCACCGTGCCTGCGGAGGCTGTGCGCTGCCGGGCTGATTCAGAGCTGTTCTGTGCGGTGCCGCCGCGCTGCGCTCTGCTTACCGGAATATCCGCCGTCTGCCGTGCGCCGCTCTGCGGAGCGGTGCGTCCCCGATAATCCGCAGTGCCGCGAGACTGTGTTCCCGACTGCATTTCGGGAGGAATCGGCATCATCGGATTGGATTTTCTGCGGACGGGCTGCTGATTTCCGTTCAGATTTCTTCTGCCGATACGGATATCGGGCGGATAAAGTGGATGGTCGGGAAGAATTGTCTGCGAAAGCTTCGGATAGGTTCTTATGTCCGCCGCCTTAATAAAGGCAAAAAGTCCCCATGAGCATATCATGCTTGAACCGCCGCGGCTGATGAACGGAAGCGTTACGCCTGTAAGGGGAACAATGTCCGTAACGCCGAAAATGTTGAGTCCCGTCTGGAACAGCAGGAGTCCTGCCGCCGCGCACGCCGCAATGGCATAGAACGCGGAACGGGTGGAGCGTGCCGTTTTGATTGCGTAAAGAAGAACGAAAACATATGTCAGCACAACAAGGAAGGCGACGATTATGCCCCATTCCTCGCAGAGCATGCCGAAAACAAGGTCGGTTGTGGAGGCGAAAACGCCCTTAAGCCTGCCTTCGCCGATGCCGAGACCGAAAAGGCCGCCGCTGACGGAGTAAATCAGCACACGCGTCTGCTGCATGCCTGCGTCGTTCATCTGCTCCCATATATGACGGTAGGTGGAAAAACGTGCCGCAACTGTCGGGCGGAAATAGATTATCATTATAGCGCCGAGAGCCGCCGCGACGCAGACAAGCGCAATTGTACGCACATCGCCCGAACGCATGAAGGCGATGATGATGAAGGTGAAGAAGAAGATAAGCGCTGTGCCGAAGTCACGCATAAGGAAAAGCGCACCGACGCAGACAAAGGAGAAAATAAGATATTTTGTAAGGCTTTTGGAGCTTTGAAGCTTGTCAAGAGAGGCCGCGCCCACAAAGATGAAGGCAAGCTTTACAAGCTCGGAGGGCTGAATGGAAACAATGTTGCCGATTGTAATCCAGTTAAGCGCTCCGTTGTTTACCTTTGCAAGCAGCAGATTGAGGGCAAGCAGACCCAGAGCCGCCGCCGCGACAGGCATGCGCAGCTTCATTACAATGTCCGTGCGCCTGAGAAAACAGAGCATGACGATGAAAACGGCAAGCCCGATTGCGATTGAAAGCAGCTGCTTTAGCGTCATGGAATGTCCCGGATATACGCTTGCGACAATAGTAAGACTTATACCCGAAAAGAGGAACGCGATGACTTCAAGCTCAAAGTTGTTCTGCCCGAAAATCAGCGAGCAGAGGGAAAGGTAAATCCATTCAAGACCGATGTACGCGGCGAAGATGACAATAAGATTGATGTCGCTGCCGTTTTTGACTATTGCCGCGGTTGAGGTAAGAATCTGAAATATCGTGACAAAAAACATCGCGGAGCCCCAGTGGAATTTCTTGTTCAGATTTTCCTGTCCCATGCGTATTCCTCCTTTCTCATTAAAGTGATTACTCTGTGTTATTTTAAAAGAAGCTGTTTAATAAATTTTAAACTGAATGTGAATTTTTCCTGTTAATTAATTTTTCCAGTATGAAAATCAGAAGCGCAAAGACGAGAATTCCCGTCAGAGAACCGCAGGAGTCGACAAAAACATCAAAAATACGGCAGGCTCTTTCGGGCACGAAATACTGATGAACCTCGTCGCTTACCGAATAAAGTATACAGGGGATGAGCGGAATATAAAATCTGTTTTTGTCAAATGTAAATTTTATTCCGCCTGCGGCGAAGAAGCCGAGAGCGGCAAACTCGCAGAAATGCGCTATTTTTCTGAGCAGGTTATGGGAGATAAACCTGCCGATAAATTCCATAATTACAGACAGAAGGCTCTCGCTGACCGCTGCCGATTCCTTGCCGGTGTCGCAGGAAAATCTGAAAATAACAGCTGCGACCAATACAGTGAAAATCCAGAAAATAACCGCAAGGATTTTATTTTTACCTATTTTTTTCAATTACTTAAGTCCTCCGTTCAGGAAATTGATTCCCTTGAAATCGGGCGTCATAAACAGACCCGTTACATCCTCTCCGAATGCGGCTGCTTCGGTAAATATATGAAGCGGGAAGAATACCGCGTCTGTAATAAGCAGCTGCTCCGCCGCTTTGCAGTCGGCGATTATACCGCTTCCCGAGGAAGCGTTGATAATCTGTTCGACAAGCTTGTCGTAAGCCTCGGAGGAATAGCCGTAAAGGTTGTATCTGCTGTCGGTTGTGAACTTTTTAAGAGTGTCCGCCGCAAACGAGGTTGTGTCGGTAAGCTTTCCGACGGCAATCTGATATTTTCCGTTTCTGACTGAGTTTTTGAAATCCTCGTCGGAGAGAGATGTGACCTTTGCTGTTATCGAGGTGCCGAAAAGGCGCTGCCAGCTCTGAATAACCTTCTGCATCTGCGGCGTATATTCCTCGGTGCAGATGATTCTGATTTCGGCGGCTGTCGTTTCAAGCTCGGTCAGCCCCTTCTGCCACAGGGCCTGAGCGGCAGTCTCGTTATAAACGGGATATGAAATCTTTCCCGCCGTGTCGCGGTAGGATTTTTCACCGAAGCGGCAGGAATCGGGGATAATGCCGCCCGCAATGTCCGAAGCCTTCTGCGGTTTGGAGATGGCGTTGAAATTTATAACGGAGGCAAGAGCCTGGCGTATATTCAGATTTTCGAGAATCGTATCGGCGCAGTTGAAGCAGAGTCCCGAAACGGTGTTTGCGCATTCGGCGTACTGAACGCCCTCTGTTTCCGCAAGTCCGGCACGGAATTCATCGTCAACAAACGCGCAGTTATAGGAATTCTGCTTGAATTTGGAAATAACGGAGGCTTTATCGCTGTTGACATTGAAATAAACCGCGTCAACGGTCACCTTGCCGTCACCCCTGTAGACCTCGCTTTTACGGATTACAAGAGAATTGTCGTCCGCCCACTTTGAAAGATAAAACGGACCGTTGCAGAAGGTGTATTCGACTCCGAGACCGTATTTTGCGTGAGTTTCCTTGAAAAATTCCTCCTTGCAGGGCATTGCCGGCGGAAGGGTCATAAGACGCAGAAAATCGTCGTTCTTTCTTTCAAGGGTGATTTCGAGCGTGGTGTCGTCAAGCGCCTTTACGCCGAGCGTTGACGGGTCCGCTTCGCCGCTGTTGATTTTCAGCGCATTTTGTATGCAGTAGAATTTTTCCGCGTCGTCGCACTGAGTTATCGGGTCAAGCGTGCGCTTTAAGCCGAATTCAAAGTCATGCGCGGTAACACGGTTGTCAAAGGTTTCCATGTAGTTCTCGTCGGGAAGGACATTCTTGTATGACTTTAAAAGCTGCCATTTTGAATTGTCCCGCAGCCTGAAGGTATAGGTAAGTCCGTCGGCAGAGATTTCCCAGCTTTCAGCGACTCCGGGAATGATTCTGTTGTCTTTGTCAAGGCGCACCAGACCCTCAAAGCAGTTGGAGACGATAAGCCTGCCCGCGTCGGACTCGACAATCTGCGGGTCAAGACATAACGGGTCGGAGCTGATGGACATAACCATGACAACGGAGTCGTCGCCGCAGGAGCAGAGAGTGACTGAGAGAAGTGCGATAAGAGCGAGTACGGAAATAATTCTTTTAAACATATTTTAACCTCTTTTTACATAAGGGAATAGATGTAATATATAAAAATACTTAATCAGTTTATTATAGCAAATAGTAACAAAAAATGCCAGCTATTTTTGAAAAGAAATAATATTGTTTAAAACTTTCTTATTTGTTATAATAAATTAAATATATATTACTATGGGACAACTGTTTCCGGAGATGATTTTTTGACCGATACGTTAATTTACATACTGCTTGCGCTTTCAGTTATTCTTGCGGCAATGGTTATTTATCTGCTCGTCTCTGTCAGCTCGCTGAAGAAGGATAAAAGCGGAAGCGAAACAGAAAAAAAGCTTGACGCGCTTACGCTTTATCTGCAGCAGACCTCGGGCAATACGGCCGACGAATTTGCCCGCAGCCGCCGTGAAACGGGTGAAAATCTGCGTGCGATGGATGACAAGCTTGAGGATATGACAAGGCTTAATTATGAAACGCTGCTTAAGCTTAACAAAAACATGACCGACAGCCTTAATCAGATAAGGGAAAACAGCTCTCAGCAGTACGAGAAGCAGACCCGTGTTCTCGGCGAAGCGCTGGGCAGAATGCAGGAGAGCAACGAAAAGAAGCTTGACCAGATGCGCGAGACGGTTGACGAAAAGCTGACCGCCACTCTTGCCTCCCGTCTTGATTCCTCATTTAAGACGGTTTCCGAGCAGCTTGAAAACGTTTATAAATCTCTCGGCGAGATGAAGGAGCTTTCGAGCGGCGTTACAACCAATGTCACCGCGCTCAACCGTGTGCTTACCAATGTCAAGGCGCGCGGAACATGGGCGGAAATTCAGCTTGAGGGCATACTTGACCAGACCATTCCCAATATGTATGTCAGAAATTATTCGGCTGACCCGATGTCAAAGGATGTTGTTGAATTCGCGGTTAAAATTCCCGCAGGCGACGACAGGACAAAGACGACCTATCTGCCGATTGACTCCAAATTCCCGATGGAGGATTACAGACGCGTATGCGAGGCTGCCGACAGTGCGGATGCCGTTGCTCTTGCCGCGGCAAGAAAGGCGCTTGAGGACAGAGTTTTCTCCGAGGCGAAGCTTATCAGAAAATACATCAGCCTACCCGAAACAACTCCGTTTGCGATTATGTATCTTGCGACCGAGGGGCTTTATGCGGAAATCACATCCTCGGGCTCGGGCATTCTCGATAAAATTCAGCGCGAGGGAATAATGGTTGCGGGTCCGACAACGATTATTGCGCTGCTCAACACGCTTTCCATGGGCTTCAGGGCCATTGCCATAAACGAAAAGGCGAACGAGGTCCGGCAGCTTCTTGCCGTTACCAAGGTTCAGTACGAAAAATTCGGCGTTGTTCTTGACAAGGCGAAAAAGAAGATTGACGAGGCGGGCAAAACGCTTACGGAAGCTCAGGACAGAAACAGAATCATTCAGAAAAAGCTTAAAAATGTGGAAGAAATTGATTCCGCTGAAGCCGACGATATTCTCGGAATAGCGGAAACGAACGAAAATATATAAAGAAGGGTGATAAATATGCTCAAGTATCAGGATTTAATCTCTCAGATGACGCTTAAGGAAAAGGCAGGTCTTTGCTCAGGTAAGGATTTCTGGCATCTGAAAAGCATCAAACGCCTCGGCATACCTGAAATCATGGTATGCGACGGCCCTCACGGTCTTCGCAAACAGAATGCGGAGAATAAGGAAGTCGGTCTGACAAACAGTTATCCTGCAACCTGTTTCCCGACAGCGGTAACAACCGCATGCTCATGGGACCCCGACCTGCTTTATGAAATGGGTCAGGCTCTCGGCGAGGAGTGCCTCAAGGAAGAGGTTTCCGTTGTTCTCGGCCCCGGTGTAAACATGAAGCGTTCACCCCTCTGCGGCAGAAACTTTGAATATTTTTCCGAGGACCCCGAGCTTGCGGGCAACATGGCGGCCTCATTTATCAGGGGCGTTCAGTCGAAGGGCGTCGGCACATCGCTTAAGCATTTCGCGGGCAACAGCCAGGAAATGAAGCGCATGACCTCAAACAGCATCATCGACGAAAGAGCGCTCCGTGAAATCTATCTTCGCGCCTTCGAGCTTGCGGTTACAAAGGCACAGCCTGCAACGGTTATGAGCGCGTATAATCTTGTTAACGGCACATACTGCGCTGAGAACGGTTATCTTCTCCGCAAGGTTCTGCGTGACGACTGGGGCTTCGAGGGCGCTGTCGTCAGCGACTGGGGCGCAATCAACAACCGTGTTGACGGCCTGAGAAACGGAAACGATATCGAAATGCCGTCCTCGGCAGGAGTAGGCGATAAGCGGATTGTTGACGCAGTCAATAACGGCGAGCTTGACGAGGCAGTGCTTGACGAGGCTGTCGATCATATTCTTGATATTATACTTAAGGCTAAGGAAATCAAGAAGCAGAAGTATACATACGATGTAAACGCTCACAACGAAATCGCAAAGAAAATTGCCGCTCAGTCAATGATTCTTCTCAAGAACGAAGGCGGTATTCTTCCGCTTAAGAGAACAGAAGGAAAATATGTTGCGGTTATCGGCGGCTTTGTTGAGGAACCGCGTTATCAGGGCTCGGGCAGCTCAAGAATCAATCCCACAATGATTGCCGACGGCGTGCATGCGTTCAAAAATTCATCTCTTGACGTCAGATTTGCGAAGGGCTACGACCCGAATAAGAAGAACGACAAAAACGCTGCCAAGCTTATTGCCGAGGCATGCGAGGTTGCCAAGGACGCCGAAACCGTTGTTGTATTTATCGGTCTTACGGACGCTTATGAGTCCGAGGGCTTTGACCGCAGAAACATGAAGCTTCCCGATGCGCACAACAAGCTTATCAAGGCCATGTGCGCGGTAAACGACAATGTTGTTGTTGTGCTTCAGGGCGGTTCACCCGTTGAGATGCCGTGGATAAACGATGTCAAGGCTGTTCTCAACGCCTATCTCGGCGGACAGGCGGTCAACGCGGCAATAGCTGATGTGCTTTGCGGCAGATGCAATCCCTGCGGCAAGCTTGCCGAAACCTATCCCGTCAGCCTTGACGATACTCCCACAGCGGGACAGTATCCGCAGCCCGATGTCAACAGTCAGTACCGTGAAAGCATTTTCATGGGCTACAGATATTACGACAAGACAGAGAAAAATGTCATGTTCCCCTTCGGCTTCGGCCTTTCCTATACAACATTTGAGTACAGCAATCTTAAGATAAAGAAAAAGAACCTTGAAAAGAACGAGGGCTGTACTGTATCGCTTAAGGTTAAGAATACGGGCGATACGGCGGGAGCAGAGGTTGTTCAGATTTATGTCGGCAAGCCCGAAAGCAGAATTTTCCGCGCACCGAAGGAGCTTAAGGGCTTCGCGAAGGTATGGCTTGAAGCAGGCGAGGAAAAGGATGTTGAAATTGAGCTTTCAGACAGAGCGTTCAAATTCTGGAATATCGGTACTGCCGACTGGTGTACGGAAAGCGGCGAATATAAGATTTATGCCGGCGCTTCCTCACGCGATATCAGACTTGAGGAAACAGTTAATGTCAGGTCTGACGAGGACGGACTTATTCCCGATTTCAGCAGCGCAAAGGTATACTTTGACGGCGACCCCGCAGATGCAACCGAGGAGGATTTCAAAACAATTTACGGCGGCGAGCTGAAGCTTGCTCCCGTTGTTACTCCCGACAGCTACAATGTTACAATTGAATCGAGCAAGGACAAGGGCTTTGCAAAGGTTATATATAAGTCGGTTGACCTTGCAATGAAGCCGGCAGGCGGCGTAGGCTCGTCCATGATTACAAATACAATTATGGAAACTCCTGTCAGAAACTTCATCTGCATGAGCGGCGGACTTTTCACCGAGGATATGGCAGACGGTCTGCTTAATATCTTTGAGGGCAAGAATGTAGGTGCGGGCATCGGCAAGATTGCCAAAGGCGTACCTCACGCCTTGAAGAATCTCAAATCATTTTTAAAGACGATATAAAAGAAGGACAAAGATATGAAAAAAATCAGTAAGAAAATTATCTCTGTGATTATTGCGCTGATTATGGTTCTCTCCGTCATACCGATGAATGCTTCGGCGGCGGAGGCTGTTCTCAACGCTGTATCTCCGGCGGAGGAATTAAAGTTCGGTTTTGTTTCCGACCTGCATTATTATCCGCAGGTTCTCACGGGTGATTACTGTGACGAATTTGTTACGGACGCAGAGGCTTCAATCGGCAGAAACGTGCTTCAGTCCGAGGCGCTGCTCGAATCCGCTCTTGCGGCTTACGCCGAGCATGCAAAGAAAAACGGCATGAAATACATCATCGTTTCGGGCGACCTTACCGCAAACGGCGAATATATGGGTCATGTCGAGCTTGCGAAACGCCTTGAAAAGTTTGAAAAGGATACGGGTATTCAGGTTATCGCCGTCAACGGCAACCATGATATCGTAAAGCCCGAGGCTGAAACCTTTGAAAGCGGCAAGTCTGAAGAGTCAAGAAAGCTTACTCCCGAGGAATTCCTCGAGCTGTATAAGAATCTCGGCTATGACCTTGCTTATCACAGATACATTCCTCCTGAGGGAAAGATTGCAAATATGCTCTCTTATTCCGTCCGCATTGACGGTAACCGCTTTATCGTAATGGATACGGGTATCTACAGCCCCGATGTTACAAAGAACGGCGAGTTCGGCGGCGAAACGGCAGGCTGTCTTACTGACGAGTGCCTTGACTGGGTTCTTTCCGAAATTGCCGACGCAAAGGCATGCGGCGAAACCGTAGTAGGCGTCAGCCATCACAATTTTGCCTACCATTTCCGTGCGGAATACAGAATCCTCCGCGGCTTTGTTATCAACAACTTTGAAAAGCTCGGTGAAATTCTTGCCGACGCGGGTATGCATTACAATCTTTCGGGTCATATTCATCAGAGCGATATTGCTCAGGTTATTACAGACGACGGCGAGACGCTGACAGAAATCTGCTGTCCGTCACTTTCCTCGTTCCCCAACTATTTCCGTGAGATGTCCCTTTCAACGGACAGAAACGGCGTTGTTACAATGGATACGGAGAGCTTTGATGTTGACTGCGTAAAGCCCGTTACCGTTAACGGTTACACTTATCCCGTTCCCTTCAGAAAGGAATCCACAAAGATTACGTTCCTCGGAGATGACGGCTTTGCCGCAAAGGCAAGCGATTTCCTGCTTCAGCTTATTAAGGAGTACGGCGGAAAAATCATGACTTCCGACGGCATCACGGATTTCCTTAAATCAATGGGTCTTGACCTTGAGGAGCTGCTGACAGGACTTATCGGCAACGGCTTCAGCATTGCGGGGCATGATATCCTTTCAGTAAAAAATATCCTTATGTTTGTTGACGATCTGGGCGACCAGATAATTGAGAATTATCTTACCGACCCCGAAGCAACGGCGGCCTATCTTAAGGACGAAATTCAGAAGCTTCTGAGCGTTCAGGTTTCCGACCTGCCCAACACCCGCTTCATTGAAGAATACGGCTTCGGCGATGCCGGTAAGCCGGGCAACTTTGAAGACCTGCTCAGCTGCATTTATGTTTATCTTTATCAGGGCGAATATTACATGGAAGACGACCCGTTTGTAATGGACGCAATTGACAGACTTGAAAACGGCGATACCGCGTTCAAAATTTTTGATGTTCTTCTTGAAATCGCGGCAAAGGACCTTGTTCAGGACCACATTCTTTCGGACCTTGACCTTCGTCTTGAGGCTCTCTTCCCCGTCTGCTCTGTTGCTCATATTGCGCTCGGCACAATCGGCAAGACAATTTCTCTTCTCGGCGGAAACACAAGCTATCTCAACATAGCAAACAAGGTTATCGGTCTTATCAACAAGCTCGGCATTGTTGAGTTCGACTCGGTATGGGGAATACTCGAATCCGTTATGGACGAATATCTTACAGACACTCAGATTCAGGGCATAGGGCAGACTCTTGCGGGTATTGTCCGTGACTTTGCCGAGGATGACAGCTTCAGACTTGACGGCGACGCGACAATAGTTTACGACGGCAGGGTTCCGGTTGAGGCAACAAGAGAAAATTACAGAATTCCCACAGCTCTCACGGTTACTCTCGGCGGAGATTCAACGGCAAGAAATCTCAGCTGGTATACAAAGTACAGCGTTCAGGGCAGCGATATCGAAATCGTTGAAAAGGGCAGTGATTTCACAGGAAAGGCTGCTGTTCCCGCAGGCGTAACTGTTTCGGCGAAGACAGAGGAAACAACAAGACAGTATCCCGGCGTTGACCTCGGAATTATCGGTATCATGAATTATGAGTTCCCGATGAACCGCCACACTGTAACTGTTTCGGGTCTTGAAGCAGGTAAGACATATTTCTACCGCGTCGGCGACGCCTCAAGAAGCTGGTGGAGTCAGACAGGCTCGTTCAAGACGGAAAACGGCGGCACGGAAACATCGTTTATTCACATCGGCGACCCGCAGTCACAGTCGGCTGCTCAGTACGGTACATTCGCGGCTCTTATCGAAAAAGCCTATGAAATGTACGATTCCGATTTCATTATTGATACAGGCGACAATGTTGACCACGGCGACAACTTCCGTCAGTGGCAGTGGTTCCTCGACGAGGCTTCCGATACGCTTATGAATACGGCGCTTATGTCGGCAGCGGGCAACCATGAGGAAAAGGGTTCGTTCGCGATTGATAAGAATTTTGTATATTCAAATGTTCCCGAGCAGAATGTTGAAGAGGGTATTTACTTCTCATTTGATTACAACAATGTTCACGTTGCGATTCTCAACACAAACAATCTTGACAGCGACGACAGCCTTAACGATGAGCAGGTTGAATGGCTCAAAGAGGATATGAGAGCAAGCGATGCCGACTGGAAGTTTGTTGCCTTCCACAAGGCGATGTATTCCAACGGCTCACACTTTGACGATGACGATGTATGCGAAATCAGAGACGAGCTTTGCGAGCTTATGCCGCAGCTCGGTATTGATATGGTATTCCAGGGCCACGACCATGTTTACCTCAGAACAGACGCTATGATTGACAATGAGGTTGAGGCAGTCACAACATCGACAAAGACATTCGAAGGCAGAGAATATACCGTCAAGAACAGTCCCGTCGGCACGGTTTATGTAATCAGCGGCTGTGCGGGCGTCAAGGTTTACAAGCAGAAGGACGCAAGTCTTACAGACGAGCTTTTCCCGAGAGCCGAGGCTATCGAGGATGTTTCGGATTCAGTATTCTCAGGCGTTCATATTGTCGGCGATACGCTTTATTTCGACGCATATACTTTTGATGCCGAAACAGGCGAGACAGACAGAATCGACTCGTTCGCAATTACAAAGGACCTTTCTGTTAAAAAGGGCTGGGAGCCTGATGATTCCTGTAACTTCGCTGCGTTTTTCGCAAAGCTCTGGAACCTCTTCCTTAAGCCTGTTCTTTTAACGGTTCTCAAGGTTGCGGCACGCCTCCTTAAGATTGAATTTTTCGGATTGATATAAAAACAAAAACCGCATAACAAAAGCCCGCCAATCGGCGGGCTTTTGTTATGGGATAAAGATATGTCATTCTTTCTCAAAATGATATTTTTACTGTTTCATTAAATCATAAATATAAGCGGCATTTTTCAGGTTGAGATTCTGCAATGCAAATATTGTGTTTGAAACCGGATTTGAGTTCAGTATCGCATAATATTCATTCGAGTTTTCACAGTAAATTGACTCTGTTACTTCTACCTTCATTTCTGAACCTGTTTTATAGAGAATTGCGTCAAAAATTGACGGGTTTTCATCTTCGCTGCTTATTCCGCGGCAGGGGAGAGCCGGAACTTCAACTTCTTCAGCACCGCTCTTTACCATATCGGCAATGTGATGTGTACGCACAACATAAAAATCATAGTTGTAAACCGATTGAATAAATATTGATGCGCTCAGACAGATAAACGCTGCCGAAGCGATGCATACCGCGAGCTTGCCGAGTTTTTCTTTCGGAAGTTTTACGGTGATTTTTTCAGGTATTTCTTTACGAACCCGGTTTATAAGAATAAATGAAACCGAAAGAAGAATCACAAAGGGCAGATAGAAGGTTCTGTAGCCGTATTTGTCAACGAACAGCATCGGTCCCACTGACGAAAGGACAAGAACAAAAAGTCCGAGCATCAGCGTTCTGAAATTCGATTTTTTCATGCAGAGAATGCCTGCGAAAATTGAAAGCGCATAGAGGGTCACAAAGCCTGCCTGTAAAATGTAAAGATAAACAGAAGCAGGTGCGCTTTGTGAATACATTGTGTAAAATACAGCTTCAACAGGGAAAAATGCAAGATAGAATATAACGGTATTTTTAAGTCTGCTTTTACATTCTTTGTTTTTTACAACGAGATAAATAAGCGTTGAAGAAATAATTGCTATCGGGAAGAGGTAGGATGTAAAAATCTCGGTGAATGTTGAAAAAGATGCAATTGCAAGTGTAATCATTGAGGAAACCGAGTTTGCGGTTCCGCGGTAGTAGTCAAGATTATGGCTCGCGCCTGTGATTTTCGGCACAAGAAACATTATGAAAGCTCCGGCAAGCGTGCCGATAACATAAATAATGTTCGGCAGGCCGATTTTCTTTGTGCTGATATAAGAATAGAATGCGAGGAGCAGAGAAAGAACGAAAATGGAGATGGTGTTATTTTCGCAGAAAAGACACGAGGCAGCGGCGAAAACAAAGATAAAGAACAGAATAATGGGGTTTGAATTTCTTTTTTTGCAGCGTTTTATGAGGCAGAGGGTTACAAAAACCAGCATCATCGGAATAACATAATTGATGAAGGTCGGTAAATCCGAATAAACCTCGCCTATAACTCCTGTATTCGGGAACGCAATCAGAAGTGCGACGGGCATGACGGTTCTGTAATCACCGTCAAAAAAGAATCTGTTTACAAAGAAAACATAAAGCGTCATAACAACGGCAATAATGAGAAACCCGAGAATGAAATAATTCGCAGACGCGAATCCGAGAAAATTGCCGATAAAACGCCCGTTTCCGTAGTATAGAGCGTTTGTTATGAACGAACTGACAGAGTTTTCATAGTCACGGGTAAAAAAGTAAATATCGGAACAGGGCGTGATAAAAAAGTACATTCCGATAAAGCCGAGAAATGTCAGAATATATTCAAAAAACGCAATTCGTTTTTTTGCCATAACGCTGCCCCCTTATAATATGTTTATCATTATAATACAAGAGTTGTTTTTTTTCAAGTGGAATAATTATTAAGCCGCTGCGTCCGGTAATCCGGAATACACGCTTTGAGAAGGTATGAATTACCGCCGCCGGCGCACGGTATGGAGATTTTTATTATTGCTGACACAGCGAACAGCCTCAGTCTTTTCGGGAAAGAAAAAATCCCGAAGATTTCTCTTCGGGATTGAGTATAAACAAGCTTAACTTATTTAACTTCGATTTCTGCGCCAACTTCTTCGAGCTTAGCCTTGATGTCCTCAGCCTCGTCCTTAGAAACTGCTTCCTTAACTGCCTTGGGAGCGCCGTCAACAAGAGCCTTAGCTTCTGCAAGTCCAAGACCTGTGATGTCCTTAACAGCCTTAACAACCTTAATCTTCTGTGCGCCTGCGCTCTTGAGGATAACGTCAAACTCTGTCTTCTCCTCAGCTGCTGCTGCGCCTGCTGTTGCGGGACCTGCTACAACTGCTGCTGCAGCTGATACGCCGAACTCATCCTCTACTGCGTGTACGAGCTCTGAAAGCTCAAGAACTGAAAGAGTCTTTAACTCTTCAACGATAGCCATAATTTTCTCTGATGCCATGGTAATTTACCTCCGTTTAATATTTTTTGAAATTAATTTTAAATTTAGTTTGCTGACTTAAGCCTCAGCGGGAGCTTCTGCCTTATCGGCGATAGCCTGAACAGCTCTTGCAAAACCGGCGATAGGTGCGCTGAATACGTTTGCAACCATAGAGAGCAATGTTTCTCTTGAGGGAAGCGTTGCGAGTTCCATGAGCTTATCCATACCGATTACTTCGCCCTCAAGGTAACCTGCCTTGAGATTGAAATTGTCGTGACCCTCTGCATACTTGTTAAGTATACGGGCAGCTGCGACATAATCTTCCTTAGAAGTTGCGATAGCTGATGTACCGTCAAGAACATCTGACATGCTTTCAAGAGCAGTACCCTTGATAGCGAGCTTGATAAGAGTGTTCTTAACAACAGTGTACTCAACGCCTGCTTCACGAAGCTCCTTACGGAGAGCTGTATCGTCAGCAACGGAGATACCCTTGTAATCAACGATTACACCTGCAACAGAGTTATTGATTCTGTCAGCAACGGATGCTACAATCGCTTTCTTCTGTTCCAATACGCTTGCACTTGGCATTTTTTGTTTCACCTCACAAAATATAATGGACGGTGTTTTCGTTCGCCAAAAGAAAAACCCTGTCCGCGAAACCGCGAACAGGGATAAACATACAAATTATGCGGAATAATCCGTCAACTGTATGCTCCTATTCTCGGCAGGCGGTTTAAAAACCTTTATGCTGAAAGCACCTGCTGTCTTTGAATAAAGAACAGCTTAGATATAATACCACACAGTTTTCACCGTGTCAAGTATTTTTTGTAACAGAAATTAACAGTTAATTATTCAATAGTTGCCTTAGCGGGGTTAACACGAACGCCGGGGCCCATTGTTGTAGCAAGTGTGCAGGACTTGATATACTGACCCTTTGCTGCTGCGGGCTTTGCCTTGTTGATAGCGTCGATGAGAACCTTGTAGTTTTCAGCAAGCTTGTCTGCGCCGAAGGATACCTTGCCGATGGGGCAATGGATGATGTTTGTCTTGTCAAGACGGTACTCAATCTTACCTGCCTTAGCGTCTTCAACAGCCTTGGCAACGTCAGGTGTAACTGTACCAGCCTTGGGTGAAGGCATAAGACCGCGGGGGCCGAGAACCTTACCGAGACGGCCAACAAGACCCATCATGTTGGGAGCTGCGATAGCAACGTCGAAATCGAGGAAACCTTCGCCCTGAATCCTGGCAACGAGGTCTTCTGCACCAACGATTTCTGCGCCTGCTGCAACAGCTGCGTCAGCCTGCTCGCCCTTAGCGAAAACTGCAACTCTCACTTTCTTACCTGTACCGTTGGGGAGAACTACAGCGCCTCTGACCTGCTGGTCAGCATGACGAGAGTCAACACCAAGGCGTACATGGATTTCTACTGTTTCATCAAATTTAGCTGAAGATGTCTTGACAGCGAGTTCAAGAGCTTCCTTCGGCTCATAGAGTGCTGCTCTGTCAACAAGCTTTGCACTCTCAATATATTTCTTACCGTGTTTCATAGTTGTAAATTCCTCCCTACAAAGTGGTTAATCGGATGTTTCCTCCCACATGGGAGATTAGTCTGTAACAGTGATACCCATGCTGCGTGCAGTACCTGCAACCATTGACATAGCTGCTTCAACTGATGCTGCGTTGAGATCGGGCATTTTCTGTTCAGCGATTTTTCTAACCTGCTCACTTGTGATTGATGCTACCTTTGTCTTATTCGGCACACCTGAACCGCTTTCGATACCGCAAGCCTTCTTGATAAGAACTGCTGCGGGCGGTGTCTTTGTGATGAATGTGAATGTACGGTCAGCGTAAACAGTGATTACAACAGGAATGATAAGACCAACATCGTTCTTTGTTCTTTCATTGAATTCCTTTGTAAATGCCATAATGTTAACGCCGTGCTGACCTAAAGCAGGACCAACCGGGGGAGCCGGTGTTGCTTTGCCGGCAGGGATCTGAAGCTTAATTAAGCCTACAACCTTCTGAGCCATTTATTTGCACCTCCAAAATAATGTGGTTCGGCGGAGCAATT
>JAZUDP010000054.1:0-1540 GCA_045639705.1 Acutalibacteraceae bacterium | reverse complement strand
CAAAAGCTCATGGTTCGGTCACAGTGAGCTTGATTTCCTGCCTGCCGAGGCTGTTAACGCACTGTGTCTTGATGAACAGAGCGGCAAGGTCTTTTTCGGCACAGACGGCGGTCTGTATGTAATCAGCGGTACACGGCGCAGTTTTCTTACCGGCGGACGCTGGCTGCCGGGTCCGCGTGTTATCTGCCTTGCCTGCGACGGCAAAGGCGGAGTGTGGGCAGGCACCGAAAACGGAATAGCGCACCTTGAAATGATATCCATGACTCTTGAAGAAAAGGCGGCTCATTTTGAAGAGCTTGCCGACAGATACCACAAACGCGAGGACTATTTTGTTCCCCGTGCGCTGACCGAACCCGGAAATATTGAAAGCGGAGCGCCGCAGATAACCGACAATGACGGCCTGTGGACGGCAAACTACATTGTAAGCGAGGCCTGCCGTTATGCGGTTACGGGTGCGGATGATGCGCTGAATAAAGCACGGGCTTCGTTTAAAGCTTTAATCAGGCTGCATGATGTAACGGGTATACCTGGCTTTCCTGCCAGAGCATACCGCAGACCGGGCGAACCCGGCTACGGTAACGGCGACCCCGAGTGGCACCCGACGAGGGATGAAAAAGGGGAGCTTGAATGGCTCGGAGAAACCTCAAGCGACGAAATAATGGGCCATTTCTTCGGACTGTCATATTACCGCGACCTCGTTGCCGATGAAAAGGAAAAAGAGCTTATTGCTCAGAAGATTAAGGCTATGGCTGACCACATAATTACGCACAACTATACGGTTTGCGACGCTGACGGTCTGCCTACAACATGGGGACGCTGGTCTCCCGAGCTGCTTAACAGGGACGATATGTGGCGCTGGGAAAGAGGAGTTAATTCGCTTGAGCTGCTCACTATTCTCAAAACCGCATTTGTTGTTACGAATGACAGAAAATATGAGGATTTGTATTACAGCTTCATTGAAAATGAAAAATATGCCATTAACAGCGCACGGCACAAAATGCGTGACGGTCACAGCAATCATGTTGATGACCATCTGAGTACATATGTCACGTTAACCATTCTCAGATATGAAAAAAATCCCGCCGTTCTGCGCTATCTGCTGGCAGGACTTAAGGATTTCTGGAATTATGAAAGAATTGAAAGATGTCCTTACTGGAGCGTGCTTTTCGGCGCGTTTTCAGATGAGTGCTGCGAGATTGACCGCGCTGTACAATCCCTTAAGGAGCTTCCGCTTGATTTGATAAATTACCCGGTTAAAAACAGCTTCCGTGAACTCGAATGGACTGACGATGCTATAGAATACGGCGGTGTGCGTCAGCTTAAGGAGCCGCTTGCGTACGACGAAAAGCCAGTGAACGGTTACGACAGCAACCCGTTTACCGCCGACGGAGGCAACGCTCTTGAGGCGGCAGAGCCGACAATTTTCCTGCTTCCTTACTGGCTCGGCAGATACTTCGGTTTGCTCGGGGATTAAAAGGTGAAAAATAAACGAACCGCTTTCTTGTGAGATTGCGGTTCGTTTTTTCGGCTTTTATGAGCC
>JAZUDP010000053.1:0-6279 GCA_045639705.1 Acutalibacteraceae bacterium | reverse complement strand
GTTTATCACAAGCCTTATGGCACTTTGATTTATAGGAGGTAATTCAAAATGAAATATGAAAAACCGAGTATAAAGATTGAGAGGTTTGAGCTGATTGAGGATATCACAAACCTTGAAGCACTTAGTGCAGGCGACCTTCCGCCGTCGGGCAAGCCGATAACCGAAGGAAATGACCCGTTTTACGATATACTCACGGATTCGATAGACGAATTCTTCGGAAAATAAAGCAACCGCAACGGGACTGTCGCATTTAGCGCAGACCGAAAAAACATTTATTATACCATTTTAAAGTTAAAAGCAGTTTTAAGATTATCAGAAATTGATTTTTCTTAAAGCTGCTTACTTTTTTATTATTCCGTTTTTTCGGTCTGCGCTAAACGGCGCAGACTTGCAAGGCTGCTTTTCCTTAAAATGCGCCTTTTACCCGCCTTGTGCCCTTTTGTTCCTCGCCATACGCCAGTATGATTTCGTCGCAAAAGAACACAAATCGGGTAAAATTCATCATTTTAAGGTGCGAAGCAGTTTTTGACGAGAGAATTTTTTCGAAGACAAAGAAAACCCGCATCGTGCATACTGGCGTATTCGGATGCGGGTTTGATGCAGTATTCGGGGAAATTATCCGTCAAAAACAAAAGTATCCTTACAAGTCTGTGCCGAATGTGTCACACCCTTTTTATCTGCGGGTAAAATGCATATGACAGACTAGTATACCGTATTATGTATAATAAAGACAGATAATTCAGTTGGAAATCGCTGCTTTATTATTTGTCAGAATTGTGTAATTTTTTATTTTTATTTATGAGTAATTGTAATAATTAAAGGCAGAAATCATTCAGAAAAAACAAAACGATTACCGATAATTACAATGCGATTACAAATTGTTAAAAATGAAAAAAACATGTTGACAACAGCATTTTCCGGTAATATTATCTACGCGAAGATACGGATTGAGACCGCGAAGAAAGCCAATCCGTATCTGAAAAAAATTAACGAAAAGGGGTCATTAAAATGAAAAAAATTCTCAGAAAAGCAATGTCAGTTTTCCTCGCAGCAGCAATTATTCTCTGTACCATGAGCGTAATGGTATCCGCCAGAGAAGCTTATAAATTCATCTATGAAAAGATGGGCGACGAAGAAACCGGCGAATATTATTCGGTGTGGATTACGGGCTATGAAGGCAGGCTTCCCTCTGTGCTTGATATTCCCTCTGAAATGGAGGGACTTCCTGTTGAAAGTATAGAGGCAATGGCGTTTATGAACAATACGGAAATCAGAGAGGTCGTCATTCCCGAAACGGTATACTGGGTTGAGGATTATGCTTTTGCAAAATGCGCAAACCTTATAAAGCTTACTTTCCCGCGTACTCTCGGGTACATTGATGTCGGTGCATTCTTCGGATGCGACAGGCTGAAGGATATAGTCTACAACGGATACAGCGCAGATTATACATACATGTTTATCGCCGAAAACAACGGTCCTCTCTGGGACGCGGAATGGTTCTGGACTCATTATCAGAACGGTATCGGATACAGCAACAGAGAATACAGCATTGATTACAGAACTCAGGGATATCTTACGCCCGATTACGAGCTGAGCGAGGGTGAGTCGGTTATCTGGTGGAACCGCGATTATTGCGATGACTGCGATTATAACCCCTGCTTGTATGTCGATTACGAGGGATATGCAGACGCATGGGCGAGAGGCAGCGCCGTGCTTGGATATGAGATAATTGACGAAGACGGAAATGTTGTATTTGCGGGCGAGGATCTTGTTACGGTAAGATACAACTTTTTACAGTGGATTATCGAATATATTCTTTTCGGCTGGCTTTGGGGATTTTAATTGATTAAGAAAAATATTACGCAGGCGTACTGTTTGCGGTATGCCTGCGAAGGAAAGGGAGTATATAAAATGTGTAAATTCAAAAAAATAACGGCAATGCTCCTTACGGTGTCAACCGTTCTCAGCTTATCGGCATGCGGCGGAAAGAAAGAAGAGCTGCCCGAAGACCTTGATAATACAGACAATGCGGTTACGGATGAATATGTTGATGAAGCTGTCGCTGAGGAAGCGGACGACGGGATTGACGAAAGTGACCCTATGAATTTTAAGAGTATTTTTATGGAACTGAAGGGTTCAGCGGCAAAAGACCTTGCGGTTTCCGGTAAAATTATCATCAACAGGAAAACAAGAAAGGCCGCCATAATCGAGTCGGAGGCGGTGGATTCGTTCTGCGTTTCGGGAACAAAGCTTTTTTATACGGACAGATACGACAGTCCCGAAGAGTCATATTACACCAAAATTTTTGAATATGATATTTCAACGCAGGAAAGCAGAGAACTTTACAATTACAATGCGACGGTAAACGCAATTTCCGCTTATGAGGGAAAGCTGTATTTTTACGCTGAAAATGACGGCTTTTACTGTATTGACGGAAAAAAGGAAAAGCATGTCGAGTATAAACAAAGTATATATTATCCCGAAATGATAGCGGCAGACAGCGACTGTATTTACTTTATAGACGCTGATTCAGGCGATGAGGATTATGTAACTCTTATGCGTTACAGCTTTGATACGGGTAAATTTACAAAGATTTCCGATAAGGTTGACGCCTCAGTCGGAGAATACAGTATAAACGGCGATAAGATTTATTATGTAACAAACCGCCGGTCAGAATATGACAAGGCTGAAAGCGTAAAATACGGCCTGTACGGCGTAATGCAGTGCGGACTTGACGGAAGCGGAAAAAAGCTGATAGGAAAATACGTTTCCAATCCCTATGAGGCTGTTTACTTAGGCAAAAACGAATTTCTGTATTCAGAATATCTGTCGGAGCCGAAGGGCTACAGCGGGAGACATGATTACCCCGAAATTGATGAAAGTCAGATTGCAAATTATGTAATGGATTTGAAGACGGGTAAATCCACACGGCTTAACAGTGAAGTGAGCTTCTATGATTTGTCCGGTACATTTCTGTATACATCCGACGGCATTTACGGTTACGCTTATGAAAATGATAAGCTTGAAATCTACAGAATAAACGCAGACGGAAAAGCGGAAAAGGTTGACGAATGCGAAATTGATTATGATAAAAGCCTTAAGGGCGACAAGGCGTATTACAGTATAAATGAGGCCGCCTACTGTGACGGATTGATCTGTTACCTTATCAGCTATTACAATATCGGCAGAATGGAGTTCAGAATTTCCGACACATAAAACAAAAACAATGTCATTCCGGGTTTGGTACGCTCAGAATGACATTGTTTTTTTTATATAATCTTATTTGAAATACTTAACGGCTGACTCGAACATCTTTATGTCGTAGTTGCCGGGAACATTCTTATAAAGTCCCGAGCCGATGCGCTCGCTGTGACCCATCTTGCCGAATACGCGTCCGTCGGGGGAGGTGATACCCTCGATGGCGTACATCGAGCCGTTGGGATTGAAGTGAACATCGCTGCTTGCATTACCGTCAAGGTCAACATACTGTGTGGCAATCTGACCGTTCTCTGCAAGCGGCTTTATAAGCTCCTCACTGCCGTAGAATTTGGCCTCGCCGTGGGAGATAGCAACATTGTATACATCGCCGACCTCTGTACCTGCAAGCCACGGAGACTTGTTTGACGCGATGCGCGTGCGGACAATTCTTGACTGATGGCGTGCAATCGTGTTGAATGTGATTGTCGGACAGCTTGAATCTGTGTCGATAATCCTGCCGTAGGGTACAAGACCGAGCTTGATAAGCGCCTGGAAACCGTTGCAGATACCGCACATAAGACCGTCGCGGTTTTCAAGCAGGTCTGTAACGCCCTCTTTGACTGCGGCGTTGCGGAAGAATGCAGTGATGAACTTACCGCTGCCGTCGGGCTCGTCGCCGCCCGAGAAGCCGCCGGGAATGAATATCATCTGAGCTGTCTTAAGCTCGTTTGCAAACTGCTCAACGCTTTTCTGAATGCCTGCGGAGGTGAGATTGTTGATAACTATGATTTCGGGTTCTGCGCCTGCGTCACGCATGACCTTTGCACTGTCAAACTCACAGTTTGTGCCGGGGAAGGCGGGAATAAGAACCTTCGGCTTTGCTGTCTTTATTGCGGGTGCGGGATAGCTCTGAGCCTTGAACTCGAAATTCTCCATCGGCTCTTTGTTGTCGGGAATGTTGCAGCTGTAAACGCCCTCGAGCTTGTCCTCGTAAATCTTAAGAAGCTCGCAGAGGCAAAGCTTTTCGTCCTTGTAAGTGACAGTCTTTTCGTCTGTAACCGTACCGACAAGCCTTGCGTCAAGTTCCTCATCTGTTTCAATAAGGAATCCGCCGTAGCAGTAGCCGAAAATGCAATGCGGACACATGTTGTCATCATACTTAAAGCCGAAGCCGTTGCCGAAGCACATCTTCATTACTGCTTCGCCGATACCGCCGAGACCCATTGTGTAAACACTGAGAGCCTTGCCGCTTCTTGTAAGCTCGGTAACCTTGTCGAATACCTTAAGCAGGGATTCTGTTACGGGCAGACCGTTCTCGTCATAGTCGGGCTTAATGCAGTAAACCTTGCTGCCTGCCTTCTTGAATTCGGGAGAAACGATATTCTGAACCTTTTCGGTTGTAACCGCGAATGAAACGAGAGTGGGGGGAACATCGAGGTTCTCAAACGAGCCGCTCATGGAGTCCTTGCCGCCGATTGAGCCGATGCCGAGATTCTTCTGAGCCTCAAAAGCACCGAGAAGAGCTGCAAGAGGCTTGCCCCAGCGCCTGCCGTCCTTGCCGGGATGCTCAAAATATTCCTGGAATGTGAGGTAGACATCCTCAAATTTTGCGCCTGTCGCGATAAGCTTGGCAACTGATTCAACAACTGCAAGATATGCGCCGTGATACGGACTCTTTTCGGTGATGAACGGGTTGTAGCCCCATGACATGAGCGAGCAGTCGTCGGTGTGCTTCTTCTCAACGGAAATCTTCTGAACCATTGCCTGAATGGGAGTAAGCTGATTCTTTCCGCCGAACGGCATAAGAACTGTGCCTGCGCCGATTGTGGAGTCAAAACGCTCGGAAAGTCCGCGTTTTGAGCAGATATTGAGGTCTGCCGCAATTTTCTTATAGTTTTCCTCAAAGCCGCCGTCAATAGCCTTGTCAAAGGCTTCGGGCTTTGCGGGAGTGATTGTGATGTGCTTGTCCGCGCCGTTTGAATTAAGGAAGTCGCGGCTGATGTCGACAATCTTTTTACCGTTCCAGTTCATTGTAAGTCTGGGTTCAGCCTTTACAACGGCAACAGGGCAGGCCTGTAAATTCTCTTTATTTGCAAGTGCAAGGAATGCCTCAACGTTTTCGGGCTCGATAACAACAGCCATTCTCTCCTGAGATTCGCTGATTGCAAGCTCTGTGCCGTCAAGTCCCTCGTATTTCTTGGGTACTGCGTTAAGGTCGATTTCAAGACCGTCCGCAAGCTCACCGATGGCAACAGATACGCCGCCTGCGCCGAAATCGTTGCAGCGCTTAATCATGCGGCATGCATCGCCGTTGCGGAAAAGACGCTGAAGCTTTCTTTCCTCGGGAGCGTTGCCCTTCTGAACCTCTGCGCCGCAGGTCTCAACGGAATGTGCGTTGTGCGCCTTGGATGAACCTGTTGCGCCGCCGATACCGTCACGGCCTGTGCTGCCGCCGAGAAGGATAACGACATCGCCCGGAGCGGGAACCTCACGGCGAACGTTTTCAGCGGGAGTAGCCGCGATAACCGCGCCGATTTCCATGCGCTTTGCAGCGTAGCCGGGGTGATAGATTTCATCAACGATACCCGTTGCAAGACCGATCTGATTGCCGTATGAGGAATAACCTGCTGCGGCAGTCGTAACAATCTTGCGCTGGGGAAGCTTGCCGGGGATTGTTTCGCTTACGGGAACAGTGGGGTCAGCCGCGCCTGTAACACGCATTGCTCCGTAAACATAGCTTCTGCCCGAAAGCGGGTCGCGGATAGCGCCGCCGATGCAGGTAGCCGCGCCGCCGAAGGGCTCGATTTCTGTGGGATGGTTGTGAGTTTCGTTCTTGAAGAGGAGAAGCCACGGCTCTGTCACGCCGTCAACATCAACATCGATTTTAACTGTACAGGCATTGATTTCCTCGGATTCGTCAAGCTTGTCGAGCTTGCCCTGTGTCTTGAGATATTTAACCGCAACAGTAGCCAAATCCATAAGGCAGATGGGCTTTGTTCTGCCAAGCTCCGCACGCACGGCGATGTAATCATCGTAAGCCTTCTGCAGAAGCTCGTCCTCAAATTTTACGCCGTCAATAAC
>JAZUDP010000052.1:0-60946 GCA_045639705.1 Acutalibacteraceae bacterium | reverse complement strand
TATCGTGGTTATTCGTAAGTTTTTATCCGTTTAACCTGAGCATTTTTTGCACGCTGATATATACTGCACAATGTGAAACAGTTCATTATTTTAGGAAATCTGTTGGCCGGATGATAAAAGTCTATAACAATCACTTCATGCCCGTTGATAAATGTGTGGTAAAAACATTCGTTATTGTATTGTTCATAATTAAAATCAATAACTCGGCTCAATGCTTTTGCTGTACCACAGCACACTATTACATTCGGATCGCATATTTCAATTTCTTTTTTGATTAAATCCTTTTCCCGGTCTGCATAATGAATAATATCTTCATCGTTTGATGTGATTGTTCCATTGTATTTTTTAATGTTTACTGCAGCGATGCTGTGTAAATACTTGTTTCCGAAAGAATCTATATCTTTGTCGTATGGATTATATTCTCCGTATATGTTTTGCATTTCCTTCGCCCAAAGTGAAATATTACGCCAGGTTGCTCTTTCCCCGAACTTTCCGTTTGAAAGAACGTGATCTGCAAGATTCCAATCTTTTTCACCTTTGTCAGAATGCGCTTCTTTTATTACAAACATAATACGTTCATCCTGTTTAAACCATTGCTCAGGATCAATTACGCCGTCGGTAACGAAAGGAGTGTCATTTGTATCGACTCTTGATTTCCATTCCTTATATAAATCAGATATTTGTTTTTGATATTCGGCGCTCGTCATTGCTGATTCTCTGCCTGTCATCGTCATAATCCGTACAACGTCTTTCTCGTTGTTATAATCCATACTGTTTCCTCCTAAATTTTCAATATTAGCTTTTGTTTTGGCGAACTAAGAAGCTTTATATAATATATTACATTTTAATACTTTTGCCAATTTTTCTCACCTCATTAACAAGAGACTCGACCATAGAATCTTTTGCCAGCGGTTTATAATACTGTATGCTCCCATTTGTCATCGCTCCTTTGTTTTTGTGAGCTTATTATAACAAGTGGCATGGGAAGTTTTTGTCACATGAATTCGGCACATAAAAAGAGCCGCCGAAGCAATTCTTTTACATTGATTAAAACTAATTATTCAAAATGAGTAAAGTTTATCCAATATTGAACATTTTCACTTATTAATTCATTATTGTTTCTAATAAATTTTTCCAAATCTGTTTTATATATTGGTTTTATTTTGGAATTTATAGCCTGCCCATATTCTTCTGATGTAGTAAATAAGTACATTATTTCATTTTCTTTTACAAAAGGTTCATAATCCTCAATTTTTAATTCGGTGTTTCGTTTCACCTGTTGATAACATTTTGTTTTTCCGTCACGAGATATCATTATGCATTCAGTTGTTGGGGAACTTTTCTTTAATGTCGTTGATACAATATAGTAACCAAGGAACTGAATATACATCAAAACAAGACTTTCAAGATCTTCAGACTCTATACAATTCCAAAACAATTCGTTATTATTTTTCTCTGTAGAATAATCGTTATATTTTAGTGATGCATCATTACAATTCAAATCCCAAATATATTTTGATACTACTTCAATATCTCGAACTCTCTGTGCGGTTTTGCCAGTTGAAAAAGAATTAATCACCTTTCCAGGTACCTTATCTTCTTTTCCAATATAAACCCAGTTGGCAGAAACAAATTGACAAATATCATGGTCAATATGTTTGGGTTCGATAATTCTATCTTTCCATGTTTTTTCTCCAACTTTGCAAAGGTAATATTCGGATCCTTTTCCACCTATCCTAGTCCAAATCAAATCCCCTTTTCTCATTTCCCGAATAGCATTAATGTTTTGAAAAGTACTTGTAATATCATTTTTAGGCCAATCTTTATATACCTCTTGTACTGTATTGTATAAAGTATTCCAATCGTCAACTTTGGATTTTACTCCGCTCCATCCTATACCAATAATATTTTCTGATTTGCAAAATTCCAAGACATCATTATAAGAAATATCTTATCTTTTACTCTGTGGTTTCAATTGAACCCTAAATACTTGCATTAGATAACCTCCTAAATTTCTTTTTAGTATTCTTTTGCAAAGATAACATTAATCAATCTATCATCAAAGCTATTAAAATCATAATACTTTTCTTTTGAATTACTCCAAATTATAAATTCTGCTTCAATCGCGGAATATTGACCAGAAAATTCTTTGTTTATAATGTTTTTATAATCCTTCTGTATTTTATTATATAGTTTTTCTGAGTCTAAATTGCTCCAGCCTTCAAACCAATAACCGCTTTTTTGAGCATACCAAATTAGCGTAAATCTATCCAACGCAATGTCGCAATTATCAAATTTGTTTTTATATTTATCCCTATCTAAAAAACAGTATAAGTATTTGAATGTCATGTTTACAATTTTTTGTGCCTGACCATATGTAGTATGAGTACCTTTATTTTTAAAACTATTAGTTACTATCTTACAATATTCGGCATGCGTAAAATCTTTTGAATCGGCAAAAAAATCATATATTTCTCGAACCAACTCTTTAAAAACACTATCTGATAGTTTATCTGTTGAGTAATTGTTTTCTTTTTCAACATTTAATACCTCTTTCCCAATGCCCCTAAATGTTCTTGAAGCATCTAAATAAGCTTGATAGCAGGATTTCCATATTAATGTTTCTGAAATTTCCTGCTTTTGGTGAGCAGATTTTAAAGGGCCCTTTTTTATAGAGTTAGTAAATTCATCAACTTCTTTTTCAATTAGTGATTTTCCTGTTAAAACTTTTTTTGGCATATTAATAATCCTTCCGTTTTCTTTGCTATAATAAGGTTCCTTAAAACAAGCAATAGTTTTTTGCAGCAACCGTCAAATCCTCTTTCACTTTGTCTACCAATTCTACAGGCTCGAGGACTTTGATATGCAGGGCATACTGCATTGCCCAGCGACGCATTGCTTCTTCGTTGACATTGACCGAAACGGTGACCTCATTTTCTGTTTCGTCGGAGAATCTGATCTCTGTGCCGAACCAGTCGATAATATCCGAAATCAGATACTTTTTTGCGCGGAACTTTGCGTGAACCGATCCGTCCTGAAACATATAGATATGCTCCGCCATGTGCTTCGGCAAATCAAAACCGTTCTCCAGTCCCTTAACCTGTTTCATAGACTTTGCGGGTGTGTCGAGAAGCTGAATGTTTGTAATGCGGTCAAGACGGTAGTTTGCCACATCGTCAAAAATATCGTTATTGCAGATAAGATAATATCTGCCGTTGGTGGCGGCTATCTGATAAGGATTGATTATGTACTCGCGCACTTTTCCGTTTTTGTCTTTGCGTGGGTGCATCTTTTTATCCGTGCCATATTCATTATAATTGAACGAAACCTGTCTGCCGCTTGTAATCGCTTCATCAATCGTTTCAATGTTCAGAAAAAGCTGTTTGTTCTGCGGCGCATTGTCAGGCATGGTGCGGATATGCTTGACACGTGCCTTGAAATACTGATTTGAAAGTCCCTCCAGTTTTTCGATAAGCTCTTTGCACTGGCTGTACGGAATATGCTTTGAAAACAGCAGACTGTCAATCAGCAGACGAAGCACGCCGTCTGTGAAAGCACGCACAAGATAGAAATCGGAAAGTATATAGCTTTCCTCAAGCTCCCCCGTTTTCGGATTCGGCACCATTCTGACGGATTCGCTGTATTCAATCTCATAACCGAAATCAATCAAATCCATAAGATTGCGCTTAACGGATTTTCTGTCGGCGTTCATCATGTATTCTGTTTTCAGAATCTCAACAATATCCTTCTGCGAAAGTCTGTGATCCTCGTCTGTGTACTTTTCAAGTATATCAAGGATGTTGATTATCAGAAGCTTTTTCGGCTGCTTCGTGTATGCCATGGTCGTCACCTCAACTGCATTTTATCATCTTTGACAACATAATACAATATGTGGTGGGAAGTTTTTGGGACATCGAGTGCTTTATAGTAAGGGTACGGTTTGACAAGCGGAACAAATCGGTATATAGTTAAAATAATTGGAGGGAATATTATGTTAAAATGGTTTGAAACAGGAAAAGAACTTACAGACATCGGTTCAACAAGAAAGAAGTTTTTTGAGAACGGGTTAAAAAATCTTTCAGAGTCGGAGATTACAGATATAAAGGTTTATATAAGTGATGATGTTGATTCAGTTCTTTCATCGGGAAAGGAATTATATGTTCCCGGACATCACGCACCGAAAGATTGGAACGGAACAAGTCTACAGATTATTTATGACAAAGCATATCCGAATGATGCAAGCAGCAGCGCACTTTTTTATGGATTAGTTTGTATGCTTGTGCTTATTGAAAGAGACGACAGTTGGTTTGCAATGAAATCAAATTTTAACAGAGATTTTGATCAGATGACGTATTGGCTGAATAAATAAGTATGATTCAGTTTGAAAGGAGCATTATTTTGAATTATTACATGGTTAGAATTCATTCAAATGTGGATGAATATGTAAAAAAAGGTGTTGTAGCCGTCGGTTGGAGTAAAGTACCGTTTGATCCACAAGATATTGAATTAACAATAAAAAAAATTAATATAGAATATTACCAAAACTCAAACCAATCTGTGTCGGGAAGAAAACGAAATGAGGTTAAAAAGTTTTTAGAAATACGGGAAAAAGATTTAATCATTGTTCCGTGTTACAAAGGATTCTATATTGGTAAATCAACTGGCGAATTTGTACACGATTCATCGCTGCGGGATATAGATTTAAGTAATCAACTGAAAGTCGATTTCTTAAAGGACAATGACGGAAATCCGCTTTACTTTACAAGAGCAGGCAAAATTACGGCATTACAGACAAAACTCGGGGTCAGAGGATTTACAATACTGAAAATTGATGAGCCTGAAATTCAGGAGTCAATACAAAAATTAGCAGAACAGGGTATTGATTGCTCAGAAACAAGCTATATAGCAAAAAAAGAAAATGATTCTTTTATTGAATTTAAAAGGCAGCTACGCAATGTTCTTCAAGATTATAAAAAAACATCGCTGGAATCAAAGGGTATAGGATTCGAAAAATTAATTGCCGAATTATTCAGTAGTGATGGGTATAAAACAAACATTTTAAGCAAAAAAATTGGTGACGATAAAGCGGACGCCGATATTCTGGCTGTTAAAGAATGTGGATTCAGCAGTAAGTTTAATCAGGCGTATTATATCCAGGCAAAGCACCATTCGGGAAAAACAGATTTATGGGGACTGGAACAAATCAAAAGTTTTAAAGCGCAGCAGAGTGAGTTAGGGAGTATTACATTTAAAACATCTGAAGAAAACGAAGATAATATAGTTGTTTTTGGTGATAATATAAAATATGTGTTAATCACAAGTGCAGAATTTTCTTCAGATTATTCAGAGGAAAACGAAGAAATAATATTTATTGATGGCAATGAACTGGCTGAAATGTTGTTTGAAAAAATTGATGATATGAATGACGAGATAAGATACCAGTTGGGATTTATCAAAAAATACGAGTTTTCATATGAATAAAAAATAAATCATTTTTCCTTTGTAAAAGCAAAAAGAGCGTTCCTGAAACGGAGCGCTCTTTGCTTTTGGTTGTATATCAGAAGAATATCACATAATAAAACTCATGCGCTGAGTATCTCTTTCCGTTCTTTATTTAGGTTTGCACCGATCATCATACCGAGACGAAATGCTTCAATTTCAGCAGCAGAGCGCATTCGGGCTATACACTCGTTATATTGCCTTAATTCACGGAGCTGTGCTTCGGTTAAATCATATTCAAGGTTTGCCCGTGAATGGCACACATCGGATAAACATTTACGGTAGTTCTTACTCTGCAGAACAAAAACGTCAATTTGATGGGCGTTTCCGAATTGGATTTCTTCAAGAATAGATTTCATACATATATCAGCTCCTTGTTTACAATTTCAGTCGCGCGGCTGCGGATATTCTCCATTGCTCCCACCCACGCCATCTGGTCTTTGGCTTTAAGCTCCTCAGTTATGCCTTCAGCCTTTTTCATATCTCTGACAAGCTTATCGAACATCTCGTCCGCCTGCTCATTAATATCGGCAAGATATGAATGAAGCGTGTTTCTTGTACGCATCAGGGAATAAACCGCTTTCTTATTTTCAATAAGATAATCTCTGTGCCGTCTGCCCCATACGCCAATCGGTCTGTTGTCTGTTTCCGGCGGTAAAACAAGGTCGGGGATAAGATAGTCGCCCTCCCAATGATATGTGCCGCCGTTTTTCTCGTAGTCTGATAATACTTTCTCCATAAAAATACCTCCTTGAATTTGGTGTCTTGATTGTACCAAGTTCAAGGAGATTTGTTAATTATGCGATTTTTCAAATCGTATATTATATTTTGTTTAAGTCTATCTCATACAAAGTAGATTTTCCCGATGTTTCGGTACGCAAAAGATTCATCTCCTGCAATCTGTCGATTGATTTTTTTACTGTATTATAGGATTTGCCTACAATCATCTGCAATCTTGAAACGGAAAGGCCTTCGGTATCAAACAAAGCGTTTAACACTAAATAAAAAGCTATTTTGTCATCAAGCTCTGTTAATGACAATTCTTTTAATCTCATTGTATAATAGCTTGTCTTATTTACCCGATTCTCTATTTCTTCACACAATTCTTTTTCAACTTCCAAAACAAATTCAAGAAACTGAATAATAAAAGGGGTTAAATCTCCTTTGTTCCTTTTATCGTTCGTGTCCGTGAACATTTTATAATACTGTGATTTGTGCTTTTTAATAATATATGATAAACGATATGCAACTAAAGGGTTTAAATACTTTGAAACATAGTAACTGCTTATAAATCTGTCCGTTCGTCCGTTTCCGTTATAAAATGGATGTATATACGCAAATAAATAATGAAAAACAGCAGCGGAAACTAAATAGTTCACATTTTCATCATTTAAAATCTTCAAAGCGGATGTAAGATTTGATATTATTTTAGCCTCGGGATAAGAACCGACATGAATTTCTTTCCCGGATTCTGAATAAACGCTGACAGATTCTTTTCTGAACATAATTCCGTCAGGCTTATCGGTAGGGTCTTCCTCAATGACTTCCGGCAACACGATTTCATCATATAGCTTTCTGATATCGTCACAAGAAATAAGCGAAAGGCTGGCATTAGTTTCCAAAGCCTGATATTTTCTGATAAGTCCGTTAAATCTTCCTTTAAAACTGTTTTTTTCAATTTTACTTAAAGTATCTTTAATTTGTTTTTTTGTGGAAAACACATTTTCGATGTCATTCGTTTGTTTGATTTCGTCAATCAGTATTTGCCTTGTATATTGTTGGATTGCAATATTGGGAAGAAGCGTCATCTTTCTTCCTAAATCTTTATCAACACTTGCAATTTTGGTGACCAGCATCAAAATTTCTTGGGTTATTACATAAAAAGCTTGATTTCCGGAAATCTCAAAATCAAGAAGAGTAGTACTTTCGCTATTAATTCTTGATTTGTATACTTCCTGATATTCCTTTTCGTCTGTATAACTAAGAGTCAATAGTTTTTTGTAATTCATTAAGACTCACCTCTTTATGTTTTATTATATCCGATTTTTGAAAAATGTAAAGCATTTCTTGATATGTTTATTTCAATTTTCACGTTTTTTGAAATATAACATGTAAAAAGCGGTGGTTATATTTCAATTTCAAAGAGTTCTGTTAATTCTGGGAACTTCAAATCAAATAATCAAGTCTGTTATCGGATCGCAACCATTTTATTTGAGTATAACAGACTGACAAAATTTGAGGCTTTCTTTCCTAACACACGGCCTAACACTTTCCTAACATTTGCACAAATCGGTGTTTTTTATGCAGTTTTTTACGTACTTTTTAGTGTTATTTTATGTTAGTATTGCACAACAAAAAGTACCATATAACACTATATAATGTAGCATAATAACAGATAAATACTATATATTGTGCCTCCAAAACCGCGTGCCGAGGGTTCAAGTCCTTCTGCCCCTGCCATAAAAAGTCGCTGAAAGCCTTATTTATCAAGGTTTTCGGCGATTTTCTTTTTTGTTCATTTTATTCTGTTTTGATATAATTATTATGATTTTTTGTGTCAAATACTTGTGTCAGACGGCTTTTTGTGTCAGAAATTTGTGTCAGATTTTTGCACAGAATGCTTGTGTCAAAATAAAAAAGACTATATAATTAATAAAAGGTATTAGCCTTAATAAAAAATATTAGCTTTTTTCGGATTCATTCGTATAAAGAAGTGAAAACACAAAACGAAGGAGAAATTACAATGGCTAAAATATTAAACGACAAAGACCTTGAAGGCGTAAATGGTGGCGTGGAACTTGAAGGTTTAAGTAAAGTTCCTGAAAACGACTACGATGTTGTCTATAAAAAAGACAGCGACAGAGACTGGGAGCCTGCGCCTATAAATGCAGGTACATACGACCCGAAAATTACTTTTGATAGCAAAGGCAATTACAAGAATTTAATATAAGGAGATATTATCATGGAGGATAAGAAAGTATTAAAAGAAGAGGAACTTGAGAATATTACCGGTGGTATCGGCAGCGGTGGCGGCGGTGACGCGGGCGGAGCCGGAGGCGGAAGTGATGTTGTTATCAAACCCGAACCCAACCCCGACCTTGGTCCGACAAGTCCAACAACGAATATTTTTTGATAAAAACAAAGGAGACTTTTTCATGAACAAAGATATTAAAATAATTGACGACAATGAACTTAAAAACGTAACAGGTGGCGCAGGTACGGCTATCGATGGCTCAGTTAGGGGTGGAAAGGAAAATACAGGAGAAGATGCAGGAAAATATGCAGGAGGGGGGATCTGTCCTCTTAAAGGCAAGCACTGCAAGCACGGTAGGGTAAACCGTAGTGGAGAATGTCATCATGTATTAGAAGGTATAGGTATTAAATGCGGTCAACAATACACCTTTTATGAATGCCACTACATTAACGACCAAGAATGACAAAATTTTTTAAACCGGCCTGTTTTAAGGGTCGGTTTTTAAGTTTATTGGCCCTTTTTCTCTTTTCTTCGTATACAAGAGCCATACAAAAATGATAAGCATTTTATAAGTCTGATAAATATATGAACATCCGTGACGGGCTGATGCCTGCGGTTGAATTTATGAAAATGAATCCCGATAAAATTCTCCGGTGCGGTGAATTTGGTTCTATCCGCCACGCAGAGCTTGAATCGAGAGAAAACCGGATGCATGATGTTATTTCTTTCTTAAGCGAAAATAAAATTTCCTACTGCGTGTGGAATTATTTAAGCACACCGTATGACGGCAACAGATTCAGTCTTGTTGATGACGATAAAAGGCGGATTCTCAGCAGCAGACTTGCGGATATCATCAGCGGTAATATCCGATAAATTTCACAGGGATACAGCACAAAGCCTGCCGAGGCAATCCTCCGGCAGGCTGTTCCTTTTATTAACTTTTAATCTCAAAGAATATTTTACTGTCGGTAACCGTATTGATGTCTTTTCTTATTTTAAAGACGGTATTCAATAGCACTGCAATAATTATTGTAAATTGAATGTTTTTGCCGCACATTTATTGTGTTTATTTTCTGCGTATGGTAAAATCAGAGTATAGTATTTCATCAATAAAAGCAAGGGAGGAAACAATATGAATGCAGATTACTGCTGTCTTGACGCGTCCGCGTTTTCTTTGGGATTTGCCGCTTCACACGGTAGCACCCTTATACTTGAAGAATCGGAAAACGTTCTCTCAGACTATGTTAATTCTATTAAGCTGAGTAATGTAACTGAGCCGCAGACCGATGAAGGCAGAGCATTTGCCGAACATCTCCGAAAGGCGGGATGTGTTTCGGATGAAGGCATACTTGACAGCCCTTCACTTGCTCCTGCCGCCGCGGAATATGCGCTGAACAGTAAATTCAATGTTCTGCTCGGAGTGAAAATTATTTCCTGCGAAAACAATCATATTCAGATATATACAAACAGCGGTCTGCAGAATATTGTCTGCAATAAAATCATCCGCTGTCCCGAAGCGAAAACAGGCCTCAAGCTGCTGAACTGTATCGTCTCGGGCGTTGATTTCAATACACTTTCGGAGTTTGAAAAATTCGGCGGAAGAATAAGCAGAAGCTTTAAAAATGATGAATTTATTCTTTCCCTTCCGTTTATGTTCGGCTGTCAGCTCAATGAAGCACGCATTGAATTTGTAAAAAAAATCAGAGCCTGCTTCGGAGCATCCGTTCAGATTGATGCCTTTGCGGCTGACTTTGATTACGGCAGCGAATTCGGCGGAATGATTGAAGAATTTGAGGCAGGTGTCAGGTATGATTTATTATGAGCTTGTTGAAAACATCTGTGTAAAAAAAGAAATAAACGCTCCCGTTTTTGACGAAAGCTTTGATGTTATTACTGCAGGACTCGGCTCGGCGGGAACGTCTTTTGCCCTGTCTGCTTCCGAGGAATGCAAAGTGCTTGCGATTGAAAAAAACAGCAGCGTCGGCGGAACTTTTTCAAACGGATTTGTCTGTGCATATTATGAAGGACTCCGCGGCGGCTTCTATGAAAAAATCGACGAAGAAGCTGTAAAAGAATCTGACATTTACAGACGCGGAGTAAACAATCCGTATGCAAAATCCGACTGCCTTTATGAGCATCTCAGAAAAAGCAATAACATTACTCTTGCTTTTGAAAGCGTAATTATCGGAGTTTATGAAGATGAAAACACAGTCGTCGGCGTTAAGGCTTTGCTTGACGGCGAAGTGAAAAACATCGCCTGCAGATTCTTATGCGACTGCACGGCTGACGGTCATGTTCTGCGAATGCTCGGAGTGAATTATTCGTTCGGCAGGGACAGCGACGGTGTTCCCGCGCCGTTTTCGGTCAACAGATATTTTCGCAAAAACGGCGAAATTATGAGCATAGGATTTGACGCGGGGCGTATAAATCAGTATGATGCAAAAGCGTTTTCCGACAGCATTTTAAACGCAAAAGCAAGCTTCACAAAAGAAAAATTCTGCCGCATAATCGCCTGCGCTCCCATGACGGGAATCCGCGAGGGGCTTTGTTTCGAGGGCGAATGTGTGCTTACCGTTGACGACATTGTTTATGAGCGTAAGTTAAACGACACCTTGCTTTATGTCAACTCTGATATTGACCGCCACGGGCAGGACTGGTATCTCGGGAACGACACTTGGAAGGACTGGTATGTTCACTGCAATCTCAGTACCGTTTCGCATAAAATCCCACTGCCTGCAGGCTGCCTTGTTCCGAAAGGAAAAAACGGCATAATTTCCGCCTGCCGCTGTCTTTCCGTTGACAGCTATGTATCAAGTGCCGTCAGAATGAACCGCGATATGCATCGCCTCGGTGAGTGTGCGGGTGTCGCCGTTGCCAAAGCGATAAAATCGGGCAAAACCAATATTCTTGATGTTGATTTAGAAAAGCTTACCGCTCAGCTTAAAACGCGCGGATGCTATGATTCCGACTTCAGAAATGACCGTGGTTTTGAGGAGAGAAACGGTGAGTATTTCCCCTTTGAATGGCTTACGGAAAAGGAAGATATAATCAACGCTCTTTCAACAAACAGACCTGCTGTGGCTCTGTGGTCCTGTAAACTGCTCGGCAAAGAAAAGACAAGAGATTATCTTGAAGAAGAGCTTAACTCCGACAATGAAATGCTTCGCAAAAATGCGGCGATTGCACTCGGACTGACGGGCAATGAAATCTGTCTTCCTGTTCTTCGTGATATGGTCAGAAACAGAACAGACGATTTCCTTGATGACTGCCGCCGTTCAAATCAGATGCAGAGCATAATTGCAGTCAGTCTCTGCGGCAGATTTGCGGATAAAGAAATTGCAGAAGAGCTTTGTTCAATACTCGAGCCTGAAGAATACGAAAAAGAAATATATCACAGTCATATCGAATTCAATTACCGTCTTCAAACATTCGGCGATTTCAATATGATATATTTTCTGTACCTTTCCTTTGCTCTGTTTTCGCTGAAAGAAATCTGTCGAAAACACAGCGAGATAAAAGCGGAAACTGCGGAAAAGGTAAATGTTTTTATCAGACGCAAAGATATGATTTTTGACCGCATCGTTCTGAATAAAAGCAGAAAACCGTATTCGGAACAGGTGAATTCGCTTTTGGATTTTGCAGAACAGTTTCGCAATTCTCTTTCTGAATAACCAAACAGCAAACCTCCCTGACCTTCGGAAAATCCGGAGTCGGGGAGGTTATTTTATGTGAAAAATTTTTCAGAATCTTCCGATAAACATTTCGCCTGCGGGAACGGTTATAAAATATTTACCGTCGGTTTCTTCTATTCTGAAATTGCCGTACAGCGCGGAGAGCGTTCTGCCGTCCTTCAGCTCAACCTGCACGGTCTTTTCAGCTTCTTTAAGTCCGTATTCGCCCTCTTTAACCGAGCGGACAATACCTGTATTATTGAAAACTGTTAAAAAGTATTCATCGTCTGAATTCTTGTTTACGATATGATGAAGTCCGCCCGTTACCCTGCACGGCAGAAGCCTGTTCAGCAAATCGGACACATCGTCAACAGAGCAGCATCTGTGCTTCTTTTCAAAGTCCCCGTCACCCGTGAGATTTACCGCATAGGCATATCCGTTTTCATTATAGACATCTTCGTTTACAATGTCAATCGCATCGGGCAGAAGCCTGTTAACAAGACATCCGTTTTCGTTGCCGAAGGTTTCTCCGTAAGCGAAAAGCCTGCGAAGTCCGCTCCGCATTACATCAAGCTTGCGCTTCAGCTCGCCGTCAACACTAAACGAAAGATAATTGCCGTCCGTATCAATATTATCAAGCGAAATAATTTCTTTCGGAATTACCGCAGCTATCGGCGCTATGGGCTTGCCGATATTTTTATATTTCTCCGTAAAGTCAATAAAGTCCTTTTTTATCTGTCCGTAAGGTGTAAGCTCAAAGTCGTTCCAGTCATAGAATGTGTTGCAAAGTCCCCATTCCTCTGAAATAAATTCCGCTCCCGACATATACGAACAGAAATACAGTCTCTTCTGAAGTGAACGTGGGCTGCCGCCGTTGCCGCCTGCGGTCTTGAAAGGGAAGCTGTCGTTGCTGATATTCCATTCGTTCAGTCCTTCTTTATGATAATTGCAGGCAGAAAACGGCTCTCCGCCCCACGGCTCATAGTAAGTGCCGAAGCTTTTGCCGTATGCTTTCGCCATTCCTCTTGCATACGCAATCTGAACCGAGGTGTGCCCGGTCTGCTTTCCGATTTCGGGCATTACCCTTTTTGCTCCGTTTTTAAATTCAAGAGAATATCCGAGTATCGCACTGTCGCAGGGAAGCACCGTTCCGTCAGTGTATTTCTGTCTTTTTAAGAACAGAGCTTTCATCGCGTCAAGATATCTGTTCAAATCGGTTATGTGTCCGACCCCGGCAAATTCCTTTACACTCATTGCCTCAGTAAAAACGTGGGGAAACGGAAAATCGCGCTTAAGCGTGGCAGTGATATTTTCTTCTGTCCACGGCTCGGGGCATTTGCCGTCAACAAGCTTTCCCGTGTCGCTGATAAAATTCGACATCCATTCATGCATCTGAAAGCCGAAAAACTTTTCGCCGAGTATTTCGCGGTAGGCGCGCACTAACTTCATATCATAGTCGTAGCCCTCAAAGAAACACCCGCCCTGAAGTCTGTCAATATACATCGGGCAGTTATTATCCCGGACAAAATTGTATAAATCCCCGCAGATTTTTGCAAGGTTATTGAATTTTAAGCTTTCGTCAATGTCAATGCTTTGACAGAATCTTATTCCGTCATTTTCTCTGAACAGCCCTGCATTTATCTGTGCCTCAAAAACCTTCGGCATATATGCGTGAAAAAAAGTAAAAGACATAACAACACCTCAAAAAATTTGTATTTCAATATAATCAGTGATTCCGGATTTTCGTATATTAATCGGAACCGCAGGAAAGCTTTTCAATTACTGCTTCACAGCCGTCAAAGCCGTTGATATTCTCAATTAAAAGATTCTTTATTTCGCCGCATACGGACAAAGCGACTTTTGCTCTTGCTTCAACATTTTTCACCGTGATGTTATATGTCTCTTCTGCGGTGGGATAATATTCGCCGTACAGATGTCTGTCACCGATTTTTACGCCTCTGTCACCGCGGTCAAGTCTGTCATCATTCTGCGAGGTATCATAAACACCGTCAACGGTAATATCGTGAAGAAACGTTCCGCCCTGATTGAGCAGACGGACAATTCCGCACTGAGCGGCCGCACGGATATTTCTTACGGTAACGCTGCTGATGCCGTCCTCCGCGTCCGCCGGGAACGGATAATAGCTTTCAATTCTGCTTTTCAGCGCGGTCAGAGCAACAGTGTCATCCTCGGTAAAGCCCGTAATGTTTTCAATCAGAAAATCGTGACAGCCGAGCCGAAGGTCAATGCCGTCGGAATTTTTTATGTATATTTCGTCATACCCTCTGCCTGCGAAGCCGTAAAGCCTTTCTCCCGTTTCGCGGTCGATTGCCGTAGCGTCCGAGGCAAAATCTATATCATGTATGTATCCATCCGAACAGGCGATGAAGTTCAAGGCCCACCAGCGCATATTTATGATTTTCAGACCTGAAACAGACAGCTTTTTCACCTTTGAAAAAGTGAGAATGTTGTTTACGATGATATAAGGTCTGCCGTCCCTGCCGCTGTTTCTTTCGGACAGGCCGTTATATTCTCCTCCGTCAAGAACGGATTCGCCCACACCGATAATATGAATGTTGCTGTCATAAATATCGGCTTTTTCAGCGCTCATATTTCTGAACATCTGACAGAATGTATTATCCGCCATTTTCAGGTAACAGTTATCGAGAATGAGCGTAACATCAGACGGAAGCAGAATTGTTTCTTCTATCTCGTAATTTCCGCTGAGTCTGATTTCGTTACGGTTCTCACTGATTTTCTGAGCAATAAGTCGGTTTATTAGGCTTCCGCCGTTTCTGATAAAGTCCATTTTTCATCCTCAGCTTTCCGCATTGATTTTCTGATGCTATTATATCATATAAAATCTTATATCTCAACTCTGAATCAGATACCGAAAAAACAATACTCAAAGAGCAGATGAAGTCTGATAACGGAAATGCGATATATTTGAATTTTACCGTGAAGTATGCTATAATGAACAGAAACCGGAGACTGATAATAAGGTACAGTATACCGTTATTACTCCTGCGTTGAGACAGAAAACTTTAATAATTGAGGTGCGTTATGACAAACGAAGAATTAAACAAACAGGCTCAGAGAGAATGCTGCAGTGCCGCAACAACTGCGCATCACGGCGGAGAAGACGGCAAGCCCTTCTGGAACGCAGAAGCCTTTCAGTTTATGTATGTCCCTTCATTTCAGTTTCAGCCTATATCGGGATGCAGAAAATACAGATTTTCCGCAAAGGACGAAAACGGAAATATTCATACTTTCGACGCGGAAAAGCCCTCTGCATTGCTTACGGATATATGGAGAGACATACCCGAGGGCGTTGTTGAACTGACGGTCAGAACAGTAAACGAGGATAACAGCGAGGGCTTTTTAGTCGGTGCAAGAACATTTTTCAAGCTTGCGCCGTTCAACACAGATTTACCCAAGGCCAGATACAGCTATAAAGAATGTGCAGCCCGCGCTTATGAATATATCATGAACCTCGGCTTTATCCGTTACTGGCTTGAACACGGAGAACCCGACCCGGGCTATCTTCTGAACGCTTACCCGAGTAAAACACACTCCTCAATTATAGGCGCTATGCTCAGATATGCGGCGGTTATCCCCGAAAAGGCTGACGATGCGCTGAAAATTGCAAAGAACTGCGCAGACTATCTTCTGGAAATAACTCCGCACGGCAACGGCCCTATGGACGGTGTTCCGCCTACATATAAGCTTGAGGTCTGCGAGGCGTCAGGTCATGACTACGGCGATGTTGTAAGAAGCAGAAGCAGCACGGTTATGATGATTTATCCGTCTTATGTCGGCGAGGCCTATCTGCTGCTTGAAGAAAGAATCAAAGAGAAGAAATATCTCGACGCCGCAGTAACAATCGGAGAGTTTTATCTGAAAACAGTTCAGCCGAGCGGAACATGGAATCTTATTGTTGACGGCAAAACAGGAGAAACAATAAGTCAGAATCCCTGCGACCCGATTACTCATATTGTACCGTTTCTTATGAAGCTTTACGAACGCACCGGCGAGGAAAAATGGAGGACGCTTGCAGATAATGCAATTAAATATGTCGAGAATAATACTCTTCTGACCTACAACTGGGAGGGTCAGTTTGAGGACAGCGGACTTTCCGTAAGTTATTCAAATCTTACTCATTTCGGCGCTTCGTCGTTAGTAATGCACTATGCAAAATATCATTCCGACGATGAAGACAGGATGAAAATTGCCGAAGACATTCTGAGATATGTTGAGGATCAGTTCGTTGTATGGAACAGACCTGCTCCGTGGAATAAGGACAGTGCCGACACCTCCGTGTGGCCGACTCCGTGCGCTCTTGAGCAGTACAACTGGTACGTTCCCATTGACGCAAGCTCCGCCAGTGTTATCATGACATTTGTCGCTATGTACAGGGCCGGCAGAGGCGAGCTTTATCTTGCCAAGGCAAAGGCGCTTGCCGATACGGTAACACGGGTTCAGCATGAGGACGGAATGATTCCGACTCATTGGATGGACGAAGAAACGCTTAACGGGCATAATTTCTGGATAAACTGCATGATAGCGACTGCGGATGCCGTTGAAACCATGTCCGGGCTTGTTGAAAAGAATTAAATATATGACCGCCACATTCGCGGACATGTAAGGTAAAGCAGCTTTAAGAAAATCAATTGATAATCTTAAAGCTGCTTTTAAAGTTTAAAACAGTTTATATAGCTTTTTCTGTTCTGATTTATTATGAATTTATTTTTGAATACTCAACAAGAAGACTGCCGCGCTTTGTGCTTATGGTTACGGACAGCTCCGACAGCTCTTTTCCGCTCATTTCACATTGAGAAACATTCATTTCTTCATCTGTGAACTTTACATTGTAAGCAGCCTCTTCGTCGAAATCGCCCGGTGAAAGCGAGAACGTATCTTTTTCGGACATTCTCTTTCTGAAATAATATATGCAGCCTTCGTTTTCACAGTCGAGTCTGTATGCCGCCCATTTATCGAGTTCCATATCCGGTTCGGTTATTTCAATAAACCTGCCGTACCAGTAGTGACGGCATCTTCTGCATTCTTCAATTATCGGGCGAACACCTTCCGGTGAAAATTCATCGCTCAGTATATCAAGATTCAGAGCTATTCCGCCTGTAAAAACGCTTCTCACGCTGTACGCGTCAGCTGTCCACGACGCACAGCAGGTAAAAGGAAGCCAGCGGCTGAGAACAATAGTCTGAAGATTGTTCCATAAAGTGTTTTCGAAGCCTTCATGCTCGGGGAAGCAGCCGGTATCGCTTCGCCACAGAGTTACGCTTCTTTTTATCATTTCAAGGTCAAGCCGTCTGCCGCCGGAGGAACAGTTATCCATAAGCAGATTCGGAAATCTTTCAAAAAGTGTGTCGAGCATCCTGTAATAATTCTCAACGTAATGCATTTCAGTGATGCCGCGCCGGTCAGGCCTGTCGGTTTTCCGCCAGTATTCAAGGGGACTCATATTAAAATCCTGACGGTAAACATCAATACCGTTTTCACTGATTCTGCTGCTTAAAAGCTCTGTCAGATGTTCCGCTGCATTCTTATCCGCAAGATTAAAAAGCAGGTCGTCGCTGTTTTCCGATGAAATCAGCCATTCGGGATGTGCCTTGTAAATGTCGGTTCCCTTTACTGTTCTTTCGGGTTCAAACCAGACAATAAATTTCATACCCTTTTTGTGGACCTCGTCGGCAACGGGCCTTAAGCCGTTCGGGAAGCCCGGAGCGTAGGAGTAATTGCCGATGCCGTCGGGGAAGCCTTTTACCATCCACGAAGCGTCAATCCAGAGGGAATCAAAGCCGCACTTTTCCGCCTTCTCAGCTTCCTCAATCTGACCCGCTTCCGTATTCCAGTACGGATTTATTTCAGAACCGCAAAGACCCTGAAAATATCTGTCAAAGGGCTGAATTGCAATTGGCATTTCGGGAATTTTTCCGTTCGGTCTCGGAGTGAATTTATCGGAAATAAGCGCTCTGAATTCCTGCCTTGCCGATTTTATGTCCTTTCCCTCAAAGACAAGCACAAGCGGCAGCCTTACGGATTCTTCGGGTTCAAGATAGAAATCGCTGTCGCATAATCCGACGCAGACTCTGAAGCCGTTTTCAGTCTTATAAATATCGGCGCACCACTGGCCCGTCCAGCCCACGGCGAAAATATATGATTTTTCCGTGTTGTGAATTTCAAAGAAAGGGAAGGCGCTCGTATCGGAGGGGCGTCCGCCGAAAGGCTCGATATGTATACGGTCAGACAGCACCTTTCTGACGGGCAGAAAGCTGTTTTCTCCGCAGGAATCTCCGTTTACGGATTCAAAATAAAGCCCGCCCGAAAGAGCAAACTCCTTATCAAGGGATTTAACCCCGGAAAACTGAGAAGTGTTTTTCGCCGAAACGGAGGAAATACGCAGAAGCGAAGTAAAGGCGTTGTCGAATTCGTTTATTTCAAGCGAAAATTCAGCGCCCGATTCTTTGACTGTATACCTCAGTCCGTCATAATTCATGTTTTTCGGGTCAAGTACAAAAGGCTTACCCGAGATTTTCAGCGATGCAGTTCCCGATGATATTTCTTTCATAACAATTCCTCTTAAATCTGATTTGGTGAAATAATATCATAATTTATTAAATTTATCAACAGGCGGTAATGTCGAAAATGTTATTCAGACTATAGTGTTGTATTCGAAAAGACTATAGTGTTGTTTTCGAAAATATGTATTGAATTAATATCGGCAGTATGTTAAAATAAACAAATAAGCATAGATAATGGGAAATTATTATTAAATGTGTTAAACGGAGAAAAATTATGATTAATCTGATAAAAAATCATCAAAAAACATTGCTGAAGGATTCGCCGAATCAGATTCACACCGGCATGTTTTATCTTATTCCTTTTGTTTCTTTAAGTCTTGTTCTGGTTTTATATTCGCTCAGCGGACTAAGACCCGCTGTAGGATATTATTTGATTCATTACCTTTATAATTACAGCAGGGGCTTCGTCGCAAGAGGTCTTCTGGGTGAAATTCTGAGCTGGTTTTGCGATACAGTAAATGATGAAATAACGGGAATAACCATTCTGATAGGCTCTGTTCTTCTTATAGCAGGCGCCTCCCTTTGTATCGGCAAAGCTTTATCAAAAGCATATAAAGATAACAATAATTTTAAATTAGTTCTTTTTTTATGTTTTATCTTGTGCATTATTCCTTCATCGTTCCGAATGTATTTTGAGGATATCAAGCTTGATAAATTCCTTTGGGCGATAACGCTGTTTGCTGTTTTTCTTGCAGATAATAAATATTTAATCTGGCTTTGTCCGGCTCTTTGTATTATTGCTACTCTGATTAATCCTGTTTTTTTATTTTGCAGCATGATTCTGATTTCAATAATTCTTTTACAGGAATTTTATTCGAATAATTATTCCAGGAAAAACGGAATAATATGTCTGACTGCATATATCTCCATGATTGTGCTGGGTATATATGGCGTAATATCAGAAAAACAGCTTGGCTTTAATTCGCCCGAGGAGCTTGTTGATTATTATTTTTCAAGATACTCAGGTTCATCTCCGATTGAAATGGATGCATTCTCTGCGGAATGGCTGTTTGATTATTTCGATGATATTATTACCTGTTTTAAAAAGGCATATGAAATATATTTTATCGGATGGGAAAACTGGCGTTTCTGTATCGTTAATTTCATTTTCATATCCTTACCCGTAATTATTCTTCTTTCGGTTTTCTGGAAGCGCGTCATAAAAATCGAAGAGAACAAATTTCAGAAATTTATTTTCTTCCTGTGTGCTGTTTCACCTGTTGTTACCATCCCGGTAATATTAATTTCATGGGAGGCACCGAAATATTTCAGCAACAATATAATGGTGCAGCTTATGCTTATCACATATTTCATTGTAAAAAATAACCAATCAGTTATTACCGCCGTCAAAAGCTTCGGCACATATTTCAATGAAAATAAAATGACAGCCGCCGCCGTCGCTTTATATATGGCAATAACAATAATTTAATCTTTTCAACACGAAAAATTTGCTGTCCGTTTTTCGGCTTTTTAAAATAGTGAACATTTAATAGTTTTTTCGGAATTTCGGGAAGTGTTTGTAATTATGAAAAATGATTCTAAAAGTAAATCTTTTTTAAGTACGGCAATACTGTCATTCTTCTTTTTGTTCAGGTCAGTTCTTTTTCTGCCTGAGCAGACATTTACTTATCCGCTGATGATTTACGGAGATTTTTATACACATTTTCACCGTGCAGCCTTTGGCATTTGCATAATTCTGTTTTCCGTTTTATTATCGGTTCTTCTAAATGAACTGTATTATTCAAATCAGGAATTTGTTTTTTTACCATGTTTGTTTATTTGTCTGGATTCAGTATTTTTTATTACACAGGCATCATTTGTTAAAGCTTTCATTACGGATTTATGGCTTTTATACTTTGTCGTTTATCTGAAACGGGGTTCAAAAAACTCAAACGGTATTTTCCCGGTTTTTATATTTGTCAGCGCCTTGCTTGATCCGTATATCTTTTTCGGCATGGTTCTGCTTGTGATGCTATTAAAGTTTGTTGCAGATAAAAGTATTACTGTAGTTTTTTTCCTGCTCAGTGTGGCCCTGCCGTATGCGGCGGCCGTATTGCTCAGGGTATTCTGGCTTTCCGATGCCGACTGGTTTAACGGCATAATAACAGAGCCGTATGATTTTTCAGGCTTTGTACCTTCCGGAATAGAGTCAGTACTGTTATTGCTTCCTGTTTTAATCTGTTCGGTCGCTTTTGTTCTTTTAGTAAAGAACGAAGAAAAAACGCTGAAGCTGAACAAGGCATCCGCTGAGCAGAATAAAAAAACAGCTGCATTGGCAGTTGCTGTTGTTCTTAATATTTTTGGCGTTTTGTTCTTTAAAGATACATGTATTTTTTCGATTAGTCATTTAATCATTCCGGCATTCTTTATTACGCTGATTATATCCAAAAACAAATGTGCTGTCAGTTTAGCAAAAAAAATCAACGGTATAATACATGACAGAAAAATTTTATTTGTAATCATAATAATTGTACTTTATTTTGCGGGATTTTATTTTATCGGCAGAAAAGTAAGCATGCCGAATTTACAGAGATTTGCATCGGAATATGTATTTTAAGCTTTATTGAAAAGCGAAGAATCAAAACAGGCACAATGTCAGCTATGCATTCGGTTTGTGCAAGCTTCGGCACACAGATTATTCTGCCTGAAGAATTCAAAGCGGTGTTTATTCATAAGCCGTATATCATTGTCAGAGGTGTACTATGGATAAATTTACTTCACTGACAGTTTTTATACTTGCATCAAACGAAACGGAAATTCTCAGAGAAACTGTTGACGGTGTAAGAAAAAACTGCCCCGATGAAGATCTTGATAAAATTGTTATTGTCCTCAAAAATGATTATTGCCCTTCTTATTATGAGGCTGTAAAATATAACTCCGGGAAAATTGAAGCATACATTCAGAAATCACCGGATGTTGTACAGTGCATTGCAGAGATTCCTCACCTTGCAGAAGGCTCACATTTTGTGATTATGTCGGGCGATATGGAAATGAATCCCGATAATATTCCGGATTTTATTCGCGAGGCTAAAAAGCATCCTCAGAGAATAATCTGCGCCGCAAAATGGCTTAAAGAATCAACAATTGAAGGATATGGGAAAATTCACGCTTTATGCAGCAGAACCATGAACAGATTTGTCAGTATTCTTTACGGTGCAGATGTTAAAGATCCGTTTTCAATTTATCAGATATGTCCTGTTTCCGTTTACAATAAACTGAATTATGACGAGAAGGATTTTCTTTATGAATATACTCTTAAAGCCCTCAGAAACGGAGTAGAGTATTCAGAAGTTCCGACGCATTATAAGAAACGCAGTGAAGGCAAATCAAATTTCAATATAATTACGCTTATTAAAGTCGGTACAAAATACTGTCTTACCGCACTGAAAATACGTTTTACCCAGAAGGGATAAATAATCCGAAAAATAAATACCGTGAAGGAGTGATGTGTTATGAAAAAAAATATTTATCTTGTGCAGGCGGGCTGTCTGTACGGAAACACATACTACCTTCCTTATGCTGCAGGCATGCTTGCGGCTTACGCCCTGAATGACAAAAGAGTCAGTGAAAATTATGTGCTGAAAGAGATTATCTACCGTCTCGAAAATATTGATGAAAGTATTGCAAAGCTTGAAAATCCTGCGTTTGTGGGTTTTTCAAATTCAATCTGGAATTACAGCTACAATCTTGTTTATGCCGAAAAGCTGAAAAAGGCATACCCTGACTGCATAATTGAATTCGGCGGTCACCATGTTCCGCCCACGACAGAATATCTTGACAGATATCCGTTTATCGACATACTCATTCACCGGAAAGGGGAGGAGGCGTTCAGAGATGTTCTTGTTGCTCTGAACGAAAATAGTCCTTTCTCAGAGATTCCGAATATATCCTTCAGGGATAAAAGAGGAAAAGCTGTTCAGACAGAAAAAAGGCTCATTACAATTTCCGATTATCCTTCTCCGTATCTCAACGGTATCTTTGACGATATAATCTCAAAAGGGGAATATCCGTTTTCCTGTGTGCTTGAAAGTAACCGCGGATGTCCGTACAATTGCTGTTACTGTGACTGGGGCGAGCTGAAAACCAAGGTAAGACTGTTTCCGGTCGAAAAGGTTCTTGCAGAGCTTGAATGGATGTCAGCGCATAAAATGGAATTTGTTTATCTTATCGATGCGAATTTCGGTATGTTTGAGCGTGATGAAATTATTGCAGAAAAGCTGGTCAGTCTCAAGGAAAGCACAGGTTATCCCAACCGCCTGCAGGTTTCTTATGCGAAAAATGAACCGGACCGCACATTCAGAATCAATAAATTGCTTGCGGAACACGGAATAGGAAAAGGCGCAACTCTTTCGCTGCAAAGCCTTTCTCCCGATGTACTCAGCATTATCGGAAGAACTAATATTTCCGAGGAGCAGTATGCCGACCAGATTGCCCGTTACAGAGACGCGGGCATTTCTACATATACTGAGCTTATTTTAGGACTTCCCGGAGAGACAAAGGAAAGCTTTTGCCGCGGTCTTTGCCGGGTGCTTGAGCTTGGTCAGCACAGCTCCGTCAGCGCGTATTACTGCGAGCTGCTCCCGAATTCGGAGCTTGCCGGAAAAGATTTTATCGAAAAGTACGGCATAAAAACAGTTTCCACTTCACTGAATCAGTACCACTGTGAAAAAATGGACGATGTACTTTCAGGTTACTCAAGTATTATTGTCGGTACAAACACAATGAGTGTTGAAGACTGGATTGAGGCAAACGAATTTTCAACGTGTGTACAAAGCTTCCACCATTTTGGAATTATGCAGTGCTTCGCAATGTATGCTGACAGGGAACTCGGTATATCATATTACGATTTTTATTCAGCCCTTTATCAGTTCATTATGAACGAAAGCCGATTCTGCCGGCAGATTTTTGAAGATGTTTCGGGGATTCTGCGGGGCTTTGTGAACGGCGAGTGCGGGCTTACGGTAACTGATTACCGCTTTGGGAAAATCACCTATCCTCTTGAAGAAGCTGTTTTTCTTAAATGCCTTTACGATTCGGAAATCTTCTATGATGAAATGAAGGCATTTCTTGAAAGATTTTTCAGCGACAGTGAGCTGCTTGACGATATGATAAAATATCAGAAGGCTGTTGTCCTTCATCCGCAGAAGGCTCAGTTCAGCGAATCCTTTAATTATAAATTCAGAGATTACTATGATGCGATTCTTCGCAATTCTCATATTGAACTGGAAAAGAGTAAAGTTATATACAGGTTTTCTACTCCGTTTTTTACAGAAAGCTGGGAGGAATACGCAAAAGAAATAATCTGGTACGGCAGACGAAACAACAGAATGATGTTTTCGAGCAAGCCCAATACCATAGACTGACAGATACTTCGGCAAAGGAGGAATTATTCTGAAAAACATATATATGGTTCAGCCGAACTCTCAGTACGGAAATTCAGTATATTTCCCTTATGCTGCGGGTTCGCTGATAGCCTACGCTTTTGAGGACGCGGAGGTCAGAAGCGAATATGAAATCAAAGAATTTTTCTATAAAAAGGCTGAAATTGATACGGTAGTTAAAAAGCTTGAAGCTCCGTTCTTTATCGGCTTTTCCTGTTATGTCTGGAATTACGAATATAATCGCGCTCTTGCAAAGGCTGTAAAAAAAATCTATCCCGATTGTTTAATTGCCTTCGGCGGTCATCAGGTAAATGAACGCAGCGAGGTTACAGACTGTGAGTATGTTGACTATATTTTACTCGGAGAGGGCGAGGAAAGCTTTAAACAGCTGCTTCTCTGTCTCGCGGGAAAAACAGAAATTGAAAATGTATCGAATCTCATATACAGAACTACCGACGGAATGAAAATGACTAAGTCCCGTGACTCTTCAATTCCGCACAGAGTCTCCCCATATCTGAAAGGCTATTTTGACGGGATGCTGAAGGAGGAGAAGCTGGCGTTTTCGGCTATTCTCGAAACCAACCGCGGCTGTCCGAACCGGTGCGCATTCTGTGACTGGGGCAACATAAAAACAAAAATGCGCTGCTACAGCATGGATACCGTCAAGGCGGAAATTGACTGGCTCTCAGAAAATAAAATCGAATATGTTTACTGTGCCGACGGAAATTTCGGCATGTTCGAGCGCGATGAAGAGATAGCAGAGTATCTCATCAGAAAGCATTCGGAAAACGGTTATCCGCAGAAATTTCAGGCTACATACTCAAAGAATAATCCGGATACTGTTTTTCGTATAAACAAGCGGCTTAACGACGCAGGAATGTGTAAGGGCGCCACGCTCTCTTTTCAGTCAATGAATCAGGATGTACTTGACAACATATTCAGAAAAAATATGCCGATTGAGAAATTTCATCAGCTTATGTCTTTATACAGTTCTAACGGTATCGCAGCCTATTCTGAAATTATTCTCGGATTGCCGGGAGAAACCTACGAGACATTCAGAGACGGAATTGAACAGCTTCTTGAATGCGGTCAGCATATGTCAATTAATTTCTTTAACTGCGAGCTGTTGGCTAATTCGATTATGAGTGATCCCGGATATATGAAAAAGTACGGTATAAAGTTTGCAAGAACCGAGCAGCATCAGTATCACGTTATCCCCAATTCAAAAGAGCTGCCCGAATTTTCGCGTATTGTTGTTTCAACATCGAGCCTTTCAAAAGAAAAATGGACGGACTGCAATATTCTTGCCGATTTTGTCAGGGCTTTTCATAATCTCGGGCCTTTGCAGTGTATTGCAATTTACCTCTACTATGAAAAAGGCATAAAGTACACTGACTTCTATGAAAAGCTTATTGACTGGGCTGAAAGGAATCCCGACAGCACATGCGGAAAAATAATCGACTGGCTTAAGGCAAAATACCTTGAGGTTCTCGATAATTCCGGTTCGCTTACATGTTCGGATCCCGACTTCGGCGCTCTGACATGGCCGCTTGACGAAGGCGCATTCCTCAAAGTTATTAAAAATTATTACAGGTTTTATGAAGAGACAGAAAGCTTTCTTCAAGACTTCTTTGAGGATGACGCGGTTTATTTTCAGCTTATGGAATATCAGAAAGCGGTAAATAAAACGCCCTATACAACAAGTACGGACTTAACGTTCGATTACGATTTTTATAAATATTTCAAGGATATTTACGGCAACAGGTATCAGCCTCTTGAAAAGCGGAAAAACAGACTTCATTTCGATTCCTCGGAGGTTCCGCAAAATCTGCCCGATTACGGTAAGGTTACAATATGGTACGGAAGGAAAGGCGGACAAAACATTATTACAAAAATCAATTATACTGAATGAAATCGAGAGGACCACTGACATAATATGAAGAGGAAATTTTATTTTATTCAACCGAATACATTGCTGGGGAATTCAGTTTATTTTCCGTATGCGGCGGGCGTGCTGTCATCCTACGCTCTGCAGTTTGACGAAATTAACAGCAGCTTTGAGCTTGGCGGAATTGTATTTAAAGAGGATTCTGCCGAAGAGGTTCTGAGCAGGCTTGATAACCCGGTTTTAGTGGGATTTTCCTGTTATTTCTGGAATTATAAATATAATCTTCAGCTTGCGCAGAAAATCAAGACGGCATATCCCGGTTGTTTAACGGTTTTCGGCGGACATCAGATTCCGAGGAATACGGAATACCTTGAAAACCATGACTGCATCGATATGCTTATTTTCGGAGAAGGCGAAATTCCGTTTTCAAGGATTCTCCGTGCAATCGGAAACGGCGATTCTTTTTACGGTATTCCGAATATTGCGTTTAAAGACGCTGACGGTAAAATTGTTAAAAATGAGGATAAATGCGAGGGTGCGGATGATTATCCCTCGCCGTATCTTACGGGTATTTTTGACAGACTTCTTAATGTCCCCGAGGGACTGGAGTTTAATGCTCAGCTTGAAACGAATCGCGGATGTCCTTATCACTGTTCATTCTGCGACTGGTGCGACTATGACCTGCCTGTTAGACTTTTTCCGATTGACCGGGTAAAGGCTGATATAAAATGGATATCAGAGCATAATATATCATACTGTATGTGTGTTGATTCAAATTTCGGACTTTTTGACAGAGACGAGGAAATTGCAGATTTTGCGGTTTCCATGAAAAAGGAAAACGGATACCCTGACAAATTCGGAGCCTGCTTCGCAAAGAATAAAACCGACAGGATTTACAGAATCAACAAAAATTTCAACGATGTCGGAATGAGCAAGGGTGTTTCGCTTGCTTTTCAAAGCATGTCGGAGGAGGTGCTTCGCAATATATCCCGGAGCAATATGAACAAAGACAGGCTTTCGGACCAGCTTGAACTCTATCACAAAGCCGGAATCCCGACATACACGGAGCTGATTCTCGGGCTTCCCGGAGAGACGCTGAAAAGCTTTTCAGAAGGTATATGTGAGCTGCTTGAAAGAGGTCAGCATGATTCTATAAATGTATTCCGCTGCGAGGTTTATCCGAATTCCACACTTGCAGACAGGGATTATATGAAGAAATTCGGGATAAAGACTGCAATCAACAAGCTGAATATAAACCACTGCAGGCTTTCAAATGCAGTTTTTGCAGGCGGACTCGAGTACATAGTTGAAACCTCTACGATGACGGCGGATGAGCTTGTAAGGGCTACCGTGTTCTCATCCTGCATACAGAGCGTTCATTGCCACGGCCTTTTGCAGTGCTTTGCCATTTATCTTCATTATGCCCAAGGCGTGTCCTATTATGATTTTTATGAGGGATTTGTTTCCTTCTTTGAAAGCCGTCAGGGCGTTATCGGCGATACAATCAGAACAATATCAAAATGTATTAAATCAACCGCTTCCGGAGGGACCGATATATCTTATTTAAGACCTGAGCTTTTCGGCGACATTACATGGCCGTACGAAGAGGCAATGCTTATTGATTATATCTATGAGCTTGATTCATTCTATAGCGAAGCTGCGGATTATCTTAACCGGTTTGGAATTGATGAAGATGTTATGGCGGAGCTTACCTGTTACCAGAAAAACATGATGGTCGTTCCCGGTAAAAATGATATAACCGTCAGCTTTAAATACGACTGGAACTCATATTTCCGTAATATTCTTGCGAACAGGCCTGAGAATATCAGGAAAAAGGATACTTCTCTGAGATTCTTTTCGCCGGATATTCCCGATGACTGGGAAGGTTATGCCAGAAAGGTAATCTGGTACGGCAGGCGGAACAAAAAAACCATAAGAAATATTGAAGAAGTATAAACGGAGGTGTCTGAAATGAAGAATGTTTACTTTGTACAGCCGAACAATTCCCTTTCAGACTCTCTTTTTCTGCCGTATGCAGCAGGAACTATAGCCGCATACTGCTTCGGTGAAAGCGAAATCGCGTCGGAATATAAACTCGGCGGCTTGTTTTTTACAAAAGAGCCTGTCGGACAGGCAGCCGCAAGGTTCGACAATCCGTATATTATCGGCTTTTCCTGTTACATGTGGAATATTGAATATAATCTTGTCCTCGCGAAAGCCGTTAAGGAAAAATATCCCGACTGCATAATCGTTTTCGGCGGCACACAGATTCCCGATGATACGGAATACCTTGAAAAATACAGCTTTATCGATATCCTGTGTCACGGTGAGGGAGAGGTTGCATTTTCAGAAATTCTGAAGGAAATCCCTCTCGGTATGATTAAAAACATTTCGTTCCGTCAGAACGGAGATATTATTAAAAACGCGCGCACTGTGTCCTGCGATATCACAGATTTTCCGTCGCCTTACCTCAGCGGTGTGTTTGACAGTATTATAAACAATCCGGATTATGAAGGAATTCAGTTCGACGCAATACTTGAAACAAATCGCGGCTGCCCGTATAAATGTATTTACTGCTGCTGGGCGGACAGTAAATCAACATTCCGTCAGTTCCCGATTGAAAAAGTAAAAGCCGAGCTTGAATGGATGGCGGAACACAGAATTGCGTACTGCATCTGTGCCGACGGAAACTTCGGCATACTTGAACGTGACGAGGAAATCGCGGAATATGTAATTGAATTGAAAAACAAATACGGATTTCCGGAAAAATTCGAAACAACCGCAGCAAAGAATAAGGATGAGCTGACATACAGAATCAACAGCCGGCTTGAAAGCGCGGGGCTTAACCGCGGTGTTTCCGTTGCGGTGCAGAGCATGTCGCCGAAGGTGCTTGAAATTGCGGGCAGAAAAAATATGTCGCCTGCCAGCTTTTCCGGGCAGCTTGAAAGATACCGGAAGAAGGGGATGTTCACATACACAGACATAATTCTCGGTCTGCCGGGAGAAACTCTCGAGAGCTTCTGCCGCGGTCTTTTCGATGTTATCGAGGCCGGGCAGCACTATTCCATCAATATCAACCGTCTTGAATTTTTACCGAACACAGCCCTCTATTCAAAGGAAATGGTTGAAAAATACAGGATAAAAACAATCTGCTCCTTCCTTTGTCAGAATCACAGCAGAATAGTTGAGGACGAGCGGTTCGGTTCGCGCTCCGAGATTGTTGTTGAAACAAGTACAATGAGCGCCGCCGACTGGCGGGAAGCGCTCAGAATATCGTTCTGCGCTCAGAGCTTTCACTGTATGGGACTTCTCCGCTTTTTTGCATTTTACCTCAAAAAAGCAGAAAACATTTCATACTACAGCTTTTACACCGGGCTTTACCGGTGGATTGAAAGCAGCGATAATAATATAAAAAGAATCTTTGACACGGTTTGCCGGAACATTGATGATTTTCTTGCGGGCAAAGGGAATCTTTCTTTTGCCGACAGGCGCTTCGGGGACATTTACTGGTCGTTTGAAGAAGGGCTTTTTCTCAGCTGTGCCGCGGAGCTGGACGCGTTCTACGCTGACGCGGTAAAATATCTTGAACGGTATTTTGAAGACAGAGAGCTGATGAGTGACCTTCTGCTTTATCAGAAATCCTTTGTCACCCTTCCGTCGTGCGGCGAAAAAGAAATCAGCTTTAAATACGACTGGCACAGTTATTTTGAAAAAATATTTGATTCAGAAACGGAAAGGGCGGAGAAGAAGTCTGCGGTTATCCGTTTCGGACAGTCTGAAACCGACAACTGGATTGATTACGCAAGACAGATTGTGTGGTACGGAAAACGAAGCGACAGAATGATTAATAAAAAATACCGTGTAATCCCTTATCATACGGCATAACGTAACCCGGCGGCGACAGCTGCCGGGTTGATTTTTTGCTCAGCTGCGGATTTGTCAAACGCGTAAGAATGTCCGGAATGTGAATCGGGGATGTTTTTATTCAAAACCGCTATAAAAAACTTAAGAAATATTAAGAATTTTGTAATCAATTGGGGCGTGAAAGCTATTGATTTTTCCGGGTGCGTATGGTATAACTTATATGTATACTTGGAAAATTGGGTTCAGAATGCACCAAACCTGTTTTCTTGCTATATCCTAAACTATTGGGAGGTAATAAAAAAATGAAAAAATTCAAACGAGTACTTTCAGTTCTTCTGGCTATTGTTATGATAGTCGGAACGGCTGAGGTCGGCTTCGGCGGACTTACTGCGTTTGCTGCAAGTGGAAAAACAATTTATGTTTCCACAGAGGGCAGCAGATCCGGTGACGGTTCGGAATCCAATCCGTTTGCATCTGTTGCAGCAGCTATTGCGGCAGCAGCAGACGGTGACACCATTGAGGTTGCCGGAGGCACATACTATTTAGACGATGCCATTAATTTCAGCGGCAAAAGCAACATAACAGTGGTATCAAAGAGCGGCGAGACAGCTGTTTTTTCGGGCGGTTATAATGTAACCGGCTGGACTTCAGCATCTCTTAACGGTCAGAGCTGTCTTTCAGCCGACATTCCCTATGACATTTATAGCGAAATCGTCGGGGATAACGGCGGAAATGCTGCTTACGGCGGAGTATTTACTCTTTATAACGCAGCGGGCGACATGCTTGTCAACTCAAGATTCCCCGATACAGGCTACAGATATGCAACGGCCGGTTCGGGAGCTACGTTTACCGGCGAGGCTGCTGATGTTTCGTGGCTTTCTGACGAGGTTCTCGACAAGGCTATAGTCAGAGTTGACCATAAGTGGATTTCCGAAACCTCAAAGATTTCCGGCTTTAATGCAAGCACCAATCAGGTTACGCTTGCATCATTCGGCATTGGCTGTGCAGTCGGAGATAACTACTATTTCGAAAACGTTAAGCATGGCTTTGACAAAGCGGGCGAGTGGTATTTCGATTATGCCGCCTGCAGGGTTTACTATATCCCCAAGACAGGCGAAACAGCATCAAATGTTAACCTTATCCTCGGTAAAGAGCAGAGACTTGCCGAAATCACAGGCAGCTCAAATATCAAATTCCAGAACATCAAGTTTGAAAACTCCAACTGGGGCTACAGAGGCTATCGCAGCCAGTCTGCAATTGACAGCGTTGCATGCATTCGCGTTAAGAATTCAAGCGGCGTTGAGTTCGCAAACTGTACCTTCAGCAATATCGGCAATACTGCCGTCAGCTTCGGCGATAATGCTTCTGACGGCCGCTGCACAAACTGCAAGGTAACAGGCTGTAAGTTCACGAACATCGGTAATAACGCAATATTTGTCGGCGCAGGCTCAGAGACATCCAACCGCTGCGAAAATATTGAAATTTCCGATAACCTTATTTCGGGCTACGGCAAGATGTATCATCACGCAGCAGGTATCCTTGCAACAAAGGTTTACAACTGCAACATCTCCAACAATGAAGTTCATGACGGTAACTATACCGCGATTTCAGTGGGCTGGAACTGGGGCTTCATGGCGACAGTTACAGATTACAACAAGGTAAATAACAATCTTATCTATAATATCGGTCACAGCGCAATCTGCGACATGGGCGGTATCTACTTCCTCGGCATTCAGCAGAACAGTGAAATCAAGAACAACGTTGTTTTCGGCGTTGAGCATTTCTCCTCTGCAACAACTGAAGGTGCATGGGGTATCTACCTTGACGAAGGTTCATCGGGCATTGATGTTATGAACAACATCGTTCATGACTGCGGCGGTGAAGGCTTCCATCAGCACTACGGTTATAACAATCAGATTAAAAACAACATCTTTGCTTTCAACCGTGCTTCACAGGTTCGTTCAACTGCGGATAAAACTCCGTCAAGCGATTCTGCAATCACAGGCGTTTCAGGTCAGCAGGCTGACGTTTCACTTGCTGAAGGTGACGATGCTGCAAAGAAGTATTACCATGATACTACTCACGGTTATCAGTTCACACTTGAAAATAACATCCTTGTTGCCGACAACGGTTACATGTACGGCAGCTTCAGAAATGCAAGCCTGTTCAGCGATAACAACAATACATACTATGACTACACACTCGGTGCAGACGTTGTTTCAAGCGGTACGCTGACAACTAAAGCTCAGGTTACAAATTCAGGCAAAACCAACGATTACAGCGGCGGTAAATTCAGCAATCCCAATTTCACAAATGCGGCTAACCGCGATTTCTCATTCAGCGGTTCAGCTCCCTCGGGCTTTACAGCTATCAGCACAGCCAATGTCGGTTCCTCAACCTACGGCAGTGCAGCAACATACAATGCAGTCAAGCTCAAGACTCTCAATGAAGATTACTATTATGAGGGTGCAGAGTATGACGCTTACAAGGCGGCATGCCTTACAAGCAACGCAAGCACAATCGCAAGCGCATATAATGCAATCGACACAACGAACTATACTATCACTCTCAACGCAAACGGCGGCTCTGCTTCGCCGGCAAGCATCAGCTACAACGGTATTTCAACCGTAACTCTTCCGGCTGCAACAAAGAGCGGATACACTTTCAAAGGCTGGCAGAGAGCTGACGGCGCTATCTATCCTCAGGGAACATATTACGCAGGTTCGGGCAGCTACACAATGACGGCTGTTTACGAAGTAAGACCTGCTGAAATCACTTCAACAGGCAGCCATAAGTTTGTTTATTTTGATAACCTTGCAAAGCTTGCTGATATTACTGTTCCGAACACAGGTATCAACGTAAGCAATGTAAAGGTTGACTACGCAACAAACTCAATTTCATTTACGGCAACCGGTTCTGACTGTTATGTACAGGCGTTTGATATTCCCGGTGTTGTAACAAATCATAAATATGTTATTTATTACGACTTATATGTAAACGGCGCCCGTACATCAAACACCAGAATGACCCTTAATGCCTATAACTGGCAGACCAGATATCTTGAAAACTGGGCAAACGGTCAGGAATTCCAGGCAGAGGAGGGCAGACTTGAGCTTCGTCCCGGTATCAATAACAACACAGGTTCTAATGTTACTGTTGAATACCGCAACATCAGAATCATGGATGTTGCATGGGGCGGAACCCACGACAGAATTCCCTGCGAAGAGGTTGTAAGAGCAGTTCCCAACGGAAGTGCAATCGGCGCAATGCCCGAGGAGCCCTGCGCAGGCCGCAACTTCATCGGCTGGGGTACAGTTTACGATAACCCCGCAAACGGAATCAACGGCACAGAATATACCGCATCAACTGTACCCACAAGTAATGTTATTCTTTATCCGGGTTATCATTATATCAAAGCGGAAGACGCTACCATGAAGGTTGCAGTTCCGGAAACAGCTTATGTAAACCCCAACAGCAAAACAGCCAGTCAGTATTTTGTAAATAATGAAATGGCTGCTGACGGAACTGTCTCACTTAAAGCGGAAGCAACTCAGTCTACAGGAAAGATTTATTTCAAATCTTCCGAATATGCAGGTCAGACTATTACAGCAAAGCTTTATGACGGTTCAACAGAGCTTTGTTCCAAGAGCATCAATCTTAACGGTGAAGGTTACGGCTCTGTCACAAGCGGTATATCTTTTACCCTTGGCTCTGCACTTGCTGAAAATACATCAAAATCTCTTAAATGGGAGTTTAAAAATTCTTCCGGTAATCTCATAACTACTGCTTATACAACAGCATATTCACCGTTTATGGGTGCAGTTGCTGCTTTTGGTGCAGCTAATGCATATAAGAATTCTAGATATGCTGTTGCGGCACTTTCTTCGGTTATTTATGGTATCCATGGTATCAATTCAAGCTATAGTTCTTCTATTACATTCGGAGGAACGACTTATAAAAGTAACAACAGCGGGAAAAAAAATAACGGTAATGTTGACAGTACAGGCGCTTATCTTCCTCAGCCATTAAAAAATCCAGCAACAGAGGGGTTGATTTTCTGGAATGGTACATCAACACCTCCAAATACATTATTTACAACTGGTAGTGGTGCCGCCGAAACTCATTGCTCTTCTAGCACCAGTGAAGATAAAGCGATGCAAACTATTGGTGGTACAGGATATGTTTATTATGACAGTAGCAGAGTTTCATATTTAAAAGACATTGTCAATCTTGGTATGTATGTTGATTATAACGGTATTGCCACAGGTAAGAAAGATAACGTTGATAAACATGAATTATATGGAGATGTCTACACCATAAATAGTAGCAATGCTACTTTAAAAAATAAACAATTTGCATCAGATTCGTCAGACGATATGAAGAGTATGTCAGTAGCGAAGAGATTTCAGCTTGATAAATTTGGCACATCAACTGAAAATTGGGGTGTTAGTGGTGTTAGTTACATCATTTGTAAGGGCTCGTTTAATGTCAGATGTGAATCTGATGTTGGTGTTTCGGGTGGTACAGTTTCAACATTTGTAATCACAAAATGTGATTTGAGACCTGTCGATAAAGGTTCACTTCGAGCAAAGGTTGCAGAAGCAATCGCTTGCGGACTTGCGGCAAACGACCCCAACAACACTGCGTATGTCAATGCCTGTCTTATTCTCGGCAAGCCCAACGCAACAGACGCAGAAATCAGCAGCGCATTAACAGCTCTTACAACAGCAGTAAGCAGCTACGGTACATTAGGCGCAACCTGCACCGCAACAGTTAATTACTATAAGAACGGCACAACAAGCACTGTTGCTTCTACAGAAACCAAGAGCTTCGCTGCTCCTTCAAATGTTACAGGCTTTGCAAAAGAAATAGAAGGCTATACACTTACAAGCTGCACTGTAAACGGCACAGCTGCTTCTATCGTTGATAATAAGTATGTTGTTGCTAAAAAGCAGACAGCAAATGTTATCTTCAATTATTATTACACCCCCATAACCTATAAGGTCAGATTTATGAACGGCTCAACGCTTGTCAGCGAACAGAATGCCGGTTATAAAGCGGGTCTTGCGAATGTTACACTTCCGACAGCACCGACAAAGTCCGGCTGCAAATTTATCGGATGGAACACGGAATACGGCTTAATCAACAGCGACAATGAAGCTTTGATTACAAAGGACATCACTGCTTACGCGGTATTCGAGCCTGTTGAGTATTCAATTTACTATAATGTAAATCATGACAGCTCAAAGGATAACTATCTTGAGTCACCTGTTTTCCTTACAGGCTCAAGCTCAGGTGTTACATGCTCCTTCAATTCCGCGGATGAAACAGTCACCTTTAACGGTACACTCACCGACAAGTCAGACGATTTCATCGAATTCCCCGTTAATGCTTCACAGATGACAGCCGGCACATATACTATCGCCCTTGAAGAAATCAGCGGCGAAAGATATGAAGCAGGCTACGGCTATTATAATGGCGGTGACCACAGCATTGAAGTCAGAAGCGGCTGTATCGTTTTCGAATTCCTCACAAAGGACGGAAACCGCTTCGGTTCTTCCAGTGCTGACCGAATCCATGTTGATTTCTTCGGAAACCCGATTGTTACAGCAGATGTAACTCTTACACAGGAGCAGATTAACAACCTCGGTTCTGTTTCAGTCTGGATGACGGCAAACGGCTCGCCGAACCTTAAGCTTACAAACTATAAGTTCAAGGTAAATCTTCAGAATGCTGCTACACCTACACCGGCAATCGTTTCACCGTTCTCACAGCGCATTATGTACAATGAGGTTCCCGGCTCTCAGAATACGCCCACACCTCAGAGAACAGGTTATACCTTCGGCGGCTGGTATAAGGAAGCTGCATGCACAAACGCATGGAATGCTGACACAGCCTACACAAAGGAAGGCAACACAACGCTTTATGCAAAGTGGACTCCGATAACCTACACCGTAGCTTACAACGGCAACGGCAATACAAGCGGTTCAACTGCAAGCAGCAGCCATACATATGATGTCGCAAAGGCTCTCACAGCCAACGGCTTCACAAAGGGCGTTACCGTAACCTTTGACGCGACAACAAACGGCGGCTCCTGCTCAACAGCAAGTCTTCCGTCAAACTATTCGTTCCTCGGCTGGGCAAATTCAGAAACAGGGGATAAGGTATACAATAACAGCCAAAGCGTAACAAATCTTGCAAGCACACAGGGTGCAACAGTAAATCTCTATGCAAAATGGGGAACAACCTTAAGCGCTGTTACACTTCCCACACCCAACGCAAGAACAGGTTATACATTTAACGGCTGGTACACAGCAGCTTCAGGCGGCACAAAGGCCGGCAACGCAGGCGCATCGTACACACCCACAGGTGCTATAAAGCTCTATGCTCAGTGGACAAAGGACAGCTACACAATCAGCTATGACCTTGCCGGCGGTACAGTAGCAACAGCAAACCCGACAACATATGCGGTTGACACAGCAACATTTACACTTAATAACCCCACAAAGGCGGGTTACACATTCGCAGGTTGGACAGGAACAGGACTCAGCTCTGCATCGACAAGTGTTTCAATCGCTAAGGGTTCAACAGGCAACAGAAGCTATACCGCAACATGGACAAAGGACAGCTACACAATCAGCTATGACCTTGCCGGCGGTACAGCAACAGGCAGCAACCCCGCAAGCTACAACATTGAAACAGCAACAATTACTCTCAGCAATCCCACAAAGGCAGAATATGCATTCACAGGCTGGACACTTACAGGCGCAACATTTGCAAGCGGCTCTGTAACGAGCGGCACAACAGCAACAATTGTTAAGGGTTCATACGGCAACGTAACTGCAACCGCAAACTGGGAAAAGATTGCAAAGAATGATTCATTCGTAATCGACGCAGGTGTTCCCGTAATCCTTGATGTTCTTGCAAACGATATGAGCGGCGCAACACTTACAAGCGTCAGCGGCGATGGCGCAACTATTAAGTCAGGTAAGATTGAGTACACTCCGGGCGCAATTTACACCTCAGTAGTAACTATTTCCTATACTGCTACTCTTAACGGCGTTGCTTCAGCCGCAGAGGTTAAGCTTATCCCCGCGTCAACGGTTTACTATGAGGAAACATTCGTAACCTTCAAACCGGCTGACAAATGGGTAAATACAAACGGTTCAACCGATGATCCGGTTGCTCAGGCAATTGACGCTCTCAAGGCAGGCGACGCACTTACCGGTATCTACGGCGCAAACACAATCTACAATGCGGATAACTCCGCAAAGTATTCCTTCGGTAATGCGAAGAAGACTACAATCTCCAGCACAAATAATAACAACAGCGGCGAAATCAACGCAAGCTTCACCTTCACAGGTACAGGCTTCGAAATCGGCACAGTCCTCAGCGCTAATACAGGTAATGTTAAGTATACCGTTCTTAACAAAAAGACAAATGTCAAAAAGACCTATACCGTTTCTCTTCTGAACGGTTATGAGTACGGTCAGCTTTACCTCAACGGTAACGCTCTCTCCTTTAAGAGCGGTACTGCTCTCTACACAGACGGTAAAACAGTTGCATACAAGAATCACGGCGTATCCTATTATTCCGACGGCACCAACGCTGCTTACGGCTGGCTTCCCTATTCGGATGTAAACAACATTAAAGCAATCTATCAGGCACCCGCAATTTATCAGAGAGGCCTTGACTACGGCGAATATGAAGTAACGATTATACCTAGATTCACCGCAAAAGAGGATATTGACGGCAGCGGATCATGCGATTTCTATCTTGACTCCGTTAAGATTTACAATCCTGTTTCCGATCCTGAAAATCCCAATGAATTTGTAGAAGCAGCTTACCTCGCTGACGGCGAATATGACGCACATTACAAGACAGTCAGAGAAATCCTTGTTGATGCCCAGAGTATTGATTCCGCAATCAGCCTCGGCGACAACAAGACAGCAGGTATTGCTTATCTCGGAAGCAAATATCAGGAGGATGCAGACCCGTCTGAGATTCTCGGCGAATATCAGAATGTCGGCCCGAAGAACGAGGTTTACCTTGAAAAAGATAACACAATCGCATTCAAGATTGAGGCTCTCACTTCGGATAAGCCCTCAAAGATTGCTCTCGGCGTAAAGCTCGCTTATACAGGCGCTGCAGGTACAATCTCTGTTAACGGCAGCGAAATAAATGTAACAGTTCCCACCGAGCAGTATGTCAATATCTTCGACAAGCTTGTTTGGGTTGACGGTGCAAACGGAAAGTCAGTTGCAAATGTCATCATTACCAACGAAGCTAACGCTCCGATTTCACTGACAGACATCAAGTATCCGTACAAATCCTATGCTCCCGTGAAGACATCCTCACTCGATGATGAAGCGGATTCAAGAGAACTTCTCTTCTACTTCGACGATGAGATTCTGACACTTGCAACACAGTCAGACGATGTTGAACCCGAAGCTGCAAATGTTCTTAAGGTTGACTTTGAACCCGCAGCGGATACTACAAACACATATCAGGTAACTGTTAAAGACAGAGCAAACATGATTCAGTTCATGGAGCTTGACCACGGTGACGGCACAGGCACACGTTCATTTGACAGACACAACGAAAATGTTACTATTGTAAGCTATGATAAGGACGGCAACCGCGTAAGCAGCACAAGCAAGGATCTTGCTTATGAGGTCTGGACGGTAACAACAAAGCTTGCAGACGGCAACATCGGCGTAAGAGTCAAGGAAGCAGGCTCATCAGTCTGGGAGGATGTTTCCGACGCATACCGTTTTGTAAACGAATATGCTGAGCTTGATTCTGACATCATTTCCGCTACACTTGCTAAGACAGAAGGCAAGAAGGGTTCAGTAAAGGCAACAGTTGTTGCAGGCGCTGACACTCAGGTTGTCCAGTTCAAGAACAAGGAAGGCGAGACCTTCACATTTGACCTCAGCAAGTCGGCAAAGAATGAAGACGGTACTCTCACATTCAACTGCTCTGTTTACTTCCACGGCACAAGCGGTACGGTTAATACTGCTACAATCAGAGTTTATGATTCCTACGGCTGGCACGATTCAGATGTAACAGTTGAGTACAAAATTAAGTAAGTCAAAAGAATAAATGCAGACGGAAAGCTTTCCGAAAATTGCATTTTATCAATTGTTTAACTTTTCCAGGAGGTATTTTAATGGCAAAATTGAAATACAGTAAACCCTTATTTGGCATACGTCCGATACCTCTTGCCAACGGCGGAGGAACAGGCGGATGTAAAATTAACCCGACCAACGGTCCTTACGTTTGTGCTATAAGGGATGAATTCGGTGATTTGATTTTTACCGATGAAGATTATGGCTGTGAAGTATTAACACAGTCAGGTGAAGCAACAATCTGCTATACCGTTTACGATAACGACTTTACGGTTTACGCTTCTTAAATCAGTCAGAACCCTGCCTTGCTTTATGCAAGGCAGGGAATAACCCTTTTATTAACGGATTTTTGTGATAATATGATTTACAACGCAGATTTTAAAATGAAAAAAATAATTGCAGCCGCATTAATCGGAATTTTTATTATTTCAGCGTTTACGGGCTGTTCCGGTAAAACAGAAAAAAATGCGGAAGAAAAAAAGGAAACCGAAATCACGAATTGTCTTTCGGTTACTGAAATAATGCCCTACTCGGGCAAGTATGTTGAAGACGGCAGCGATGAAGAAGTTGAAAATATTGTTGCCGCGGTTCTCTCAAATACGACAGAGACCGACTATGAGCTGGTTGAGTTTTCGGTAACAACCGATAAAGGAACTCACCGTTTTTCGGCCTCAACCGTAAAAGCCGGAAGCACGACGACCGTGCTTTGCAGGGACAGGGATAATTTTGAAAATAATGAATCAATGCAGAGCTTCAGCATTGATGTTAATGCCGAGTATGTCAATCCGATTTCACTGGCGGAGGGTGTACTCGAGATATACCGTACAGGAAAAACCGTTTCGCTCAAGAATGCAGGCGATAAGGAATTAAACAATATTGCTGTTTTTTACAAGCAGAAAAACGATATCGGCTACCTGGGCGGAATAACATATAAATCAACCGTAAATTCTCTTAAACCGGGCGAAATCACTCAGTTCCATTCGGAGCATCTTGATGAAATCGTCAATATTATTTATCATGAATAAGTATTTCTCTATTTCCGGCATGGTAATTTGCTGTAAAAGCGAGGTGCCGATTGAAGCAAGCCGGCTTTTCACTGATTTTTACTGTGAACCTGCGGCTCCCGATATTACAGTTAATATTTTTATCGGCAGGCTGCCGGAAGCAGAAGCCGGAGCTTATATGAATTGCTTGACTGCGGGTAAAGAACTCAGATTTTCATGCAAAACAAAAAAAGCAGCCGACGAATACGATGTTTATATCGACTGTTCAGGCAGATTATGGGATTATATGATATTTTATGCGCTTGACTTTGCTCCGTTTTTACTTGAATACGGCAGAGTTATGTGCCACTGCTCATATATTATCCGCGACGGCGAGGCGATTCTTTTTGCCGGCTTCAAGCAGGTCGGTAAATCCACTCAGGCCGAGCTTTGGAAGGAATACGGCGGTGCGGAGATTATCAACGGCGACAGGGCAATTCTTACCGAAAAAGGGGGCAGGCTGTTTGCCTGCGGAACGCCTTACTGCGGTTCGTCAAAGATTGCGCTGAACAGAATCGCTCCCGTAAGGGCAATTATTCTGCTTTCAAAAGGTTCTGAAAACACCGTGTCTTTTGTCGCGGACAAAAGCGAAAGGATGAGGCTGATTCTTCCACATTTAAGCTATGACAGCGGCCATATTGACGAGGTGCTGACTATGGCTCAGAAAATGTGTGTTACAGTACCGTTTTATAATTACAGCTGTCTTCCGGAAAAGGAAGCGGTTTCAGTTATGGAAAAGATATTATGGAAACTTTAGACAGAGAAAAAATGAATAGCAGCGAGGCTCCTATCGTCAGGTACCTTCACGCCAGGGCGGCAAGAAACGGTTCCTGCGCCTCGGCGGCTTTTGAAATAACCTCAAGGTGCAATTTCAGATGCAGAATGTGCTATGTTCATTCAGAGGACTGCAACAGGCACGCGGAAGAAGAACTGACTCTTGAGCAGTGGACAGCCATTGCGGACCAGGCTTCGGAGGCGGGCGTCATGTTTGTGCTGATAACCGGAGGAGAACCGCTTGTAAGACCGGATTTTCCGGATATCTATATGATGCTTATCAGAAAAGGATTTGTTGTTTCGGTTAATTCAAATCTTTCGCTTGTTACCGATGAGCATATTGAGCTTTTCAAAAGATATCCGCCGAACCGTATAAATGCGTCACTTTACGGAGTCAGCGATGAAACCTATGCCGCGCTCTGCGGAGTGCCTGCGTACACAAAGGTAAAGGGCGTTATTGAAAAGCTGAGGGAGGCAGGCATTTCCGTTAAAATCAATTCTTCCGTAACTCCGTATAACTGCGGGGATTTCGGCGGAATCCTTTCCTTCTGCAAAGCAAAAGAATTACCGGTTGCAACCGCTTCGTATATGTTCCCGGCGGCAAGGCTTTCAGTCAGCAGAGATAGACTGTCTCCGGAGGATGCCGCGCTTTACAGAGTTATCGGGGATTATAAAAAACTCAGCAGGGAAGAATTCCTTGACCGCGCCGAAAGAATTGAACGCGGTGTTGAATATGTTCAGTCAGAGTCATGCATCGACCCCGAAATTCAGAATACGGGCGTCAGATGCAGAGGCGGTACAACATCCGTATGGATTGATTATAAAGGAAACATGTCCATGTGCGGCATGATTCCGGCGGATGACAAAAACAATGTTCCTCTCAGAGGATTCAGCGAGTGCTTTAAGGCTGTAAAGCTATCCACAAAAAAGATTGTACTGCCCGAAAAATGTACAAAGTGCAGATTCAGATATATGTGCAATGTCTGCGCCGCGTCCTGCCGTGCGGAAACGGGCAGCTTCGATAAAATACCGACATATGTCTGCCGTATGTCAGAATGTGCGGCGGAATATTATAAACAGTTTGCAAATAAAATTAAAGCCGGTGAGACAGATGAAGATTAATTATGAATTCGTAAAACGAAAGATATTTGATGAATACTATCTTGTTCCGATTGGTGAAGCGGCGAATAAATTTCAGGGAATCATTGCGCTTAACGATGTTTCCTCGTTGATTTTTGACTGTCTTCCCGATTGCGGCAGTGCCGAAGAAATTGCGTCCAGACTTGTTGAGGTGTTTGATACTGATGCCGAAACCGCGGTTTCAGATGCGGAAGAATTTCTTGCTGTTCTTCGTGAGCAGGGAATAATTGACTGACTGCCTGCAAAAAATCACAAGGCGTAAATTGCTTACGGGCAGGGAGAAATATATTCTTCCTGCCCTGTTTCGATAAAATATTTCGGGGAAAGTCATCAGATGTATAAAAGTAAGAGAGTAAAATTAATAATAAGAGTTTTTTCATTGACCGCGGCGCTGGCGATTATGGGAGTGATATTCTTCTTTTCGTCTCAGAACGGTACAAGCTCGGATAAACTCAGCATTTCGCTCACATCGCTGCTTCTTGCTAAGGAGTGGGACAGTGCCGCAATTCTGAACAGCTTAGTCCGCAAGATTGCGCATGTTACAGAGTACGCGGTTTTATCGGTGCCTGTTTATTTCTTTTTTTCAACCTTTAAGATAACCGTTCCGGCACGCTGCGCGGCTTCGTTCGGCATTACCGCGCTTTACGCCGTTACCGATGAAATACATCAGCTTTTTGTCGAAGGAAGGACATGCCTTGTCAGCGATATGCTGCTTGATTCATTCGGAGCATTGGTGACGGTATATCTGCTGAATCTGATTGTCAGCAGAGTTCTTCGCGGCAAGAACGGAGCAGGTTCGGAAAATCCTGCCGCGGCAGATGCTGTTTTTGAAGCGGCAAGAGCCTTTATGTGCGGTGAAAAAACGGCCGTTCCGGGAATAGATGACAGCAACTTCGAAGAATTCGTTCTGAAGCTTCGGGAACATAAGCTTCTTCCTGTTGCTTCATTTGTTCTGAATGATGACGCGCGTATTTCCGAAAATAACCGCAGATTGCTTCAGGATGAAGCTTTTGCTCAGATTATCAGCCAGGAAAACGGAAACAGTGCTTTCCTTAAAGCATATAAGGCGCTGACCGAAGCCGGAGCAAAACCAATAGCAGTAAAGGGCTGTGTCTGCGCGTCGTTATGGAGCGAGCCCTCGCTCAGAATTTCGGGGGATGCGGATATTCTTGCGAAGGACGGTGATTTCGAAACCTGCCGCAGGGTGCTTGAATCACTCGGCTATAAACCGTCCGGACATGACCCGTCAAATGAAATCTGTTTTTCAAACCCGAAGGGCTGCAGAATCGAGCTTCATTCTTCGCCGTTTAAGGAGGATGCTTCTTTTTCAAAATTAAATTCCGCTGTCGGCGATATGAGTGAAATGGCTTCGACCGTAAATATTGACGGCGTTGAAATTATCTGCCCCGGAGTTCAGGACCATTTTGTTTATCTTGTGCTGCACGCATTCAAGCACTTTGTTAATTCGGGTGTGGGAATCCGTCAGCTTATGGATATCTGTCTTTTAAGCAAGGACGAAAGCATAGACTGGAATACTGTTTTTGAAAAATGCTCCGGGGTTTCGGCAGACGGCTTTCTCAGCGCGGTGCTGCTTATATCCGCTGAATATTTCGGACTTGATATCAGCAGAATTAATTCACCGCTTTTCAGAAAAGATGTTGACTGTGAAATTATGCTTAAGGATATCAAATCCGGAGGAATTTACGGAACAAGGAATACCGATAAGCATCACAGCGGCAGCCTTACTGTTAACAGCTACGCTGAATCACAGAACGGAGAACGTAACGCTGTTATTTTCCTGCCTGCCGGCAGAATGAAAAGAAGATATCCTTATCTGCGCAGATATCCGTTTCTTCTTCCTCTGGCATGGCTGCAGAGAGTATTCGGTTATGTATTTTCGGACCATGATGCTGCGGAAACATTTGCTTCCGGTAAATCAAGGATTAAGATTATGAAGTATTACGGAATAATCAAGTGAGCTTCAGAGAAAAGACCGGGAAAGAATTAAAGATTATATATAAAATACGGCTGTGATGAAATACAGAAATTTCATCACAGCCGTTAATATTATGTTTTATTTATGAAACAAAGAGGAAAATGCGGACTTCGGGAAGGATTCTTGAAAGGTTTATTTTAAGCCAGTGGAAGAACATGCGGAGCCATTCGCCGTTGATGTATTTGATGAAATCCTGCTTCTGCTCATAGCCGTTAACATTGACAACGGGTTCCGTTTCGGTTCCGAGACCGAGAGCCGCAAGCTTTTTAAGAATAAGCGTTGCGATAACAACATTGCCGTCTGCGCTGGGATGAACCTCGTCGTTTGCGATAAGGTCCTGTCTGCCGTCGAATGCCGAGCATACATCAATGAGCTGATATGCGCCGGGGTTTTCTTCAAGATAGCTTGCGAAAACATCGTTTACAAGTCCGAGACCGTAAGCGTAAACCTCTCTTGCGTAGTCATATCGGGGATTGTAGATGTTCTGAACAAGGATTGTGCATTTGGGATTGATTTCCTTTATGCGCGCAATAATCTGTTCAAAGTTTGCGCTGAATACCTCGGTGATTTCGTCAAACATTGAGTAATCGTCAAATGCGAGAGCCTTGATGATGAGAATCGGAAGCTTTTCCTGAATGAAATCGTTTCCGCCGATTGAAAGAGTGAGAATATCCGCGTTTGCTATATCCTCGATTGTTTCGTCGTTTGTCTTGAGGAATTCAAGAAGCTGTGCGGATTTGAAGCCGCTGACGGAGTCGTTTTTGTAATTATAGCCGTTGGTATCTGCAACGATTCTGGCATAGCAGGCCTCTTCTGAGTTATAAACGCCCGCGCCGAAAGCTATTGAGTCGCCGACTGCAACATAGTTGAGAGGCTCCTTTGCCGAAGCCGCACATACGCATACGGAAAATGCCATGAGAACTGCAAGGATAAGAGAAATTGCCTTTTTCATTAATACCGCTCCTTTTTAATCTGTTTACCGGACACAGACAGTGCTGTACGGTTGTCTAAAGTATATCACTGTTGATTGGTTAATTCAACCGGAAAAGGAAATAATCTGTAAAATCTTATTAACATATAACCTGAATTCACTGATTGACAAGACAGTCAATTCGGTATATATTTAAAGTGTATATCCGGCGGAAGGCTTAATCATTTAAAAAGGAGAGGCAAAACATGAAAAATTTTGATGTAATGGTATCAAACGCATTGAACGGCATTGTTTCACTCGGACAGAAAAAGGCGGACAAACACGTTACTCCCAAAATCGCGGACGGAAAATTTGACTACGTTCCCGAAGCAAAGGGCGAATATTTTACCGCGGGCTTCGGAAAGGCTGTAATGCTTCCCGACGATATTGACAGGAGTACATATTATATAGCGGGTTACGGCGAAAACAATCCCGCAAAGGGCGTTATTGACCCGCAGTATGCCCATGCGCTGTGGCTTGACGATAATTCGGGTCACGGCGGAATGCTTTTTATTTCACTTGATATTGTAGGACTTCTGAACAAGGATGTTAATGCGCTGAAAGAAACTCTTTCCGATTTCAAGGCTCTTACGGGCTGCCGCGCGATTTCCGTTTTTTCAACGCACAATCATGCAGGAATTGATACAATGGGCATATGGGGCAAGCTTCCGTTCTCGGGTAAAAGCCCGAAATTCATGGATGTTCTTTTCAAGGCAGTAAAGCAGGCTGCGCTTGACGCTTATGAGGACCGCCGCGAGGGAAAGCTTTATCTCGGCAGAATCGAGGTTCCCGACATGCAGGAGGATATAAGACTGCCTGTAGTTTACTCAAAGACGCTCACACGAATCCGCTTTGTGCCGAATGACGGAACAAGAGAGATATATTTTGTTAATTTCGCTTCTCATTCGGAGTCTCTCCAGGGCTGCAACAGCCTTGTAAGCGCGGACTTCCCGTGCTATCTGCGCGAAAAAATCCGCAATGAAACGGGAGCGGAAACAATCTACGGCGTCGGTGCTATCGGCGGTATGATAAGCATGAATATCGATGACGAAGACCTCCTCAGAAAGGAACACCGTCTGCTTGAGTCCACACGCAATATCGGCTATAAGCTCGGCGGTTATGCGCTTTCCGTCAAGGAAGAAACGGAGCTTAAGCCCCGAATGAGCTATATCAGACAGGAGTTCTACTGTCCCGTTGAAAATCCCGTGCTTACAATCGCATGTCAGATAGGCATTCTCACGGCTGACAGATATTCAATGCCGGGTGAAAAGGGGACAGGCGCACTCAAGACGGAAATCAGCTATATCGAAATTGATACTCTTAAAATTCTTATGATTCCGTGCGAGCTTTTCCCCGAGCTTGCATACGGCGGATATCTTTCTGCAGAGGAGTCGGCTGAGGGCAAGTCGCCCGACATAAATCCCGTTCCGCTTACCGAAACGGCAGATGATAAGAATCTGCTTATTTTCGGTCTTGCCAACGATGAGCTGGGTTATGTTCTTCCTCCCAACGATTTCATGCTCAACGATACGCAGCCTTATATGGATAAAGCCATTGACAGGCTCGGAAGAAGACATTATGAGGAAACAAACTCAATGGGTCCGCGCACGGCGCAGTTCATTTCCGACGCATTTGTCAAGGTGCTTGACACAGTTAAAAAGACAAAGGCAGAGGGATAACCTGATTTAGTATACGAAAATAATCTGGAGTGAAAAAGATGAAAAAATGGTTTACAGGTGTTGTTCATTCACATACAACACGATCCGACGGAAAGCTGTCTCCCGATGAGCTTGTACGGAAGGCGGAGGAATACGGTCTTGATTTCATAATAATCACGGACCACAATCAGTTCTGCAAAGAAGTGCCGAAGAGCAGTAAGATTCTTGTAATTCCCGGCACAGAGCTTACCGATGACACATGGGGTCACACGAATATCTGGGGCGTTGAGGAACCCATTGATAATTTCGAGTGTGACAGCTATGAGGAATGGGAAAGAAAAATCGCAATGGCGCGCGAAAAAGGCGCGGTTATATGCATGAACCATCCGAAATGCAGTCAGTGCGGATGGCACTGGCCGCTTGAACCCGAAAAGGTTGACTGCGTTGAGATATGGAACAGCCCTCAGCATACAGACAACATGATATGTACGGCATGGTGGCAGGATGAGCTGAGAAAGGGAAAGAAAATTCCCGCTGTCGGCGGAAGCGATTTCCACATGGATTACATTGTCACGGCTCATCTTGACAATCCCGTCAGCCGTGTATGGGCGGAGGAATGCACGCAGGAAGCGATTCTGAACGCAATCAAAGCCGGTCATGTTACGATTTCGCCGAGCGTAAAGGGACAGACGATTGAAATAACAAGCGGTGACAGCGTAATCGGCGACACGGTAAAGCTCAGCGACAGCACAAAGGTTACCGTCAGCGTTGATATGCTCAAAAAGAATCAGACGCTTAAGATAATTGATAACAGCGGAGTGAAATACGAATATAAAGCCGATAAAACAGCTCCGTTCAGCATAACTCTTCCCGTAAGAAAAGCAGGCTTTATTTCAGCACAGGTTGAGTACGACCTGCACCCGGTTTACGGCGCGATTCAGGGAAAGGTTGAACAGAAGATATTCCACAGCAAGCACAAGGGAAAGCTGCCTCCGTTCATTTATTCACAGACGGGCGCAATATATTTTGAATGATAAACGGTGATAAATATGAGTAAGAAAAATAAAGAGACGATACCCTCAAACACATTGAATAAGCTGCGTTATGTTACTCCGATTGAATACATAAGCATAGGCATGTCGAGAATCGGCGATGTATTTTCCACAACGCTTACGGGAACACTTGCAACGGCCTTCCTGCATGAGCTTTATTACGGTCCTTCGGGTGTTGACGCCGAAGGAATTGCGGGCAAAGTAGCTGTTTCCACAACAATTACATCAATAGCCGGTATCTTTATTGCCCTGCTTTCGGGCGTGCTTGTTCAGAAGTGGAAAACCAGGCTCGGTCATTACCGCCAGTGGTATTTCATCAATCTGATTCCCATGTTTGCACTTACCGTGCTGTTCTTCTGGGTTCCGTCGCAGTGGTCAGTTGAAAAGATGACAATCTGGAGATACGGAATCTGTCTGGCGCAGACGGTATTCGGCGCGTTCAACGCCCTTTCGCAGAACATTGTTCAGGTTGTATCTCCCGACCCGAAGGAAAAGAAAACCATTGCAACCTGCTGGCAGCTTTTCTATTATATCGGCTACGGCGCGGCATATCTTGCAACCATGGTTTACGGACAGTTCAGCGACGACAAAAACGCGATGTACATGCGTCTTGCTCTTGTTGCCGCCATTGTTTCCGCTTTCGGCAATTTCATGTGCGGACTTTTCTGCAAGGAAAGAATCGAAGTTCAGCCCGACAAAAAGGAAAAAATCAGCAAAGACCTGTTCAAGCTTTTCAAGTACAAAAATTACCGCTGTATGCAATATATGAATTTTGCTGACACGCTCTGCGCTCTCGGTAAATTCAGCACATATCTTGCGGCAATCACGGTAGGCTCGGCAAACAATCTTCTGCTTGTGCTTCCCACTGCTGCAGGTACTGTTGTGGGCAATCTTATTACAGCAAAGGTATCCAAAAAATACGAGCCTACAAAGCTTCTTAAATTCTGCGGATTCTACTCTGTTGCTTCGGCAACGGCAATATTCCTTTCCGCTTTCATTGAGTCAAAATTTAACCTCCTTTTCTTTGAGGGCTGGAACAAATGGTTCTTCTATGTTTTCTATTTCTGCTTCGGAATCGGCGTAGGTATAAGCGAGCTTTCAACATCTCATTTCAATGTTGAATACTACGACTATCTTGAATGGCAGACAGGCAAACGCCTTGAGGCCGTTCAGGGCATTATCCCCGGCTGGATTAAGACAGGACTTTCATATCTGTATGATATTTCAATTCCCTACATGCTTGTATGGATCGGTTATGAATCGAGCCTTGAGGGAGACCTTGTAAAAACAATGAGAGCAAAGCCCGACTATATGCATACCTGCCTGTGGCTTCTTGCGCTGCTTGTTTTCACTTATGCCATTGCAATGCTTATAAAAACAATTCTGCTTAAGACAATGTACGATGTTGAGGGCGAGAAGAAAGAGCAGATGTATAAAGAGCTTGAGGCTATGAGAGCGGAAAGAGGATAAACTGATTATTGACAGAGATTTTTAGTGAGGGAGCTATATGCTGAAATCGTTTTTCTCAATAATTCTTTCATTTGTTGTAACAACGGGTTCTCTCGTTTTCGGCTGTCCGAAAACCGCGGAGCTGCCCGAAAGCTTGAAACGTGACGGTACGCCGAAAAAGTATTTCACCCTGAGCTTTGACGACGGCATCACGCAGGACCTGAAGATTATGGAAATATGCAGAAAGTACGGCTTTTACGGCTGTACGTTCAACATCAATACAGGTCTGTGCGGCGCAAACTGGGACTGGGTCGGCGAGGCTATCGGCGACCCGTCGGTGACGCATCAGCGCTTTACGAAAAAGGAGCTGAAAAGCGGAATCTATGACGGATTTGACATTGCGGTTCACACTTTGAATCATCCGTCAATGAAGGCGTACGACAACAGTCTGCTTAAGCTGAAAAAGGAAATCAATAAAGACGCGAAAAATATTTACAGATGGACGGGTACTTATCCCACCGGCATGGCATGGCCGGGCGGCGATACGGAATATACCGACAAAACGGTTGAGCTTGTCGCGAAGCATACGGATATGGGCTTTGCAAGAGCTGTTACTCCGTCGTATAATTTCAACCTGCCCGAGTATTTTCTGAAATGGTATCCGACCTGTTCGATTACCGACGGCAATGTGCTGAAATACGCCGGGGAGTTTCTTAACGCGGACTGTGACAGAGATATGCTTTTCTATGTCTGGGGTCACGGCTACGAGCTTGATTTATTACATAACTACGACATGCTTGAGCAGCTTATAAAAATGATGGTTGAAGCTGATGATGTTGTCTGCGTAACAAATTCTGAGTTTTATCTGCTGTTTAAGGATGAGATTCCGAGATGGAAAAGCTGACGGGGTGAAATTATGCCGGATAAGATGTTTACAAACGCAGATTTCAAATATCATTTTCATCCCAAAAGGGGCTGGCTGAACGACCCGAACGGGCTTTCGTATTTCGGAGGGCAGTATCACATTTTCTATCAGCACCTGCCCGGCTCGGAATATCCCGACGGCAGCCCGATGCACTGGGGACATGCGGTTACAAAGGATTTTCTGAATTTTGAAGAGCTGAAAACCGCCATAGACCCCGATATGCCGTATGATGTAAGCGGAGTGTGGTCGGGTACGGCAATTGAAAAGGACGGTATGCTTTACGCCTTTTACGCCTCCCTTGACGAGAATAAAAAACAGACGATAAGCGCAGCATATTCAAAAGACGGAGTTAGCTTTGAAAAATACGCGGGCAACCCCGTTATCGCCGATTATCCTGACGACGGCAGCGCGGATTTCCGCGACCCCGCAATACTTTTTGATAACGGAAGGTATTATCTTGTTATAGCCTCCGCGGACAAAAAGAAGGGTACGGGCAACATGCTTCTTTATACCTCGGAGGATATTTTTAACTGGGAATACATCGGGGTGCTGAAGGAGTATGCGGATTGCCGCTACTGCGAATGTCCGTCCTTTGTAAAATGCGGCGACGGTTATCTGCTTTCGGTTTCGGTCTGCCCGAATCATTCAAATCATTATTTTGAGGTTATGTACGGCAGCTTCGACGGCAAAGCGTTTAATGCCGAAATCGTTTCTCATTTTCAGAAGGGTCCCGACGAATACGCGGGACAGATTTTTCACGCTCCCGACGGCAGAAATATTCTCATTTCGTGGATTCCGGGATGGGATTATCAGCCGAAGGAGAAATGTATCGGCTGTCTTTCATTGCCGCTTGAGGTGACTGTCTCCGACGGAAAAATTACGGCGTATCCCGTAAAGGAGGTTCGGTCGGTTGTCGGGAACGACGATACCGTGACCGACGCCTACATAAAAGAGGAATATATAAATCACGGTGAAGAAGTGAAAATCACTTTTTTAAAATAAGGGAAGGTGAGAGAATGAATAAGCCCGAAATAGTCTGCTGCGGTGTTCCTTTCGGAACGGATAACGAAGTACAGGCACTTAAAAATCTTAAGGACTGCGGCTTTACATCCGTACAGATTTATGTTTTCTGGGACAGAATCGAGCCTGAAAAATGCGGTGAGTTTGACTGGAGCTATTATGACCGGATGGTTAAGCTCATTCAGGACGCAGGACTTAAATGGGTTCCGTTTCTCATTTTCGGACCGCGCAGAGGTCTGCCGAAATGGTGGCTTGACGACCCGCGCCACTGCGGAATGAAATGCCTTGAACACGGAGTTGAGGGCGGAGTTGAGTCAATATGGAATCCTCACTGGAACGCCGAGGTTACAAGACTGCTTGAGGCTTTTGCGGAGCATTATCTGCCGTGGAATGTCATCGAATCAATTCAGCCGGGCATTTCCGGTGACTACGGCGAGGCGATTTTTCCCGCAATCGGCAACTGGCCGGGAATGTACCATACTCATTACGGCTACTGGTGCATGGATAAGCATGCGGTCGCGTCGTTCCGCAGCGCAATGCAGGAAAAATACGGGACTGTCGACGCTCTCAACAGAGCGTGGCGGATAAATTACCGGAGCTTTGACGAGGTTGTTCCGTTCAAACGCCATAAAACGCCGTCGCGTACCGCAACCTTTGACATGATGATGTGGTACAAAAATTCAATGACGCAGTACGATGAATTCTGGATGAAGGAATGTCAGCGTATTTTTAAGGGACTTCCCGTATATATGTGTACAGGCGGTGCGGAGGAGGCTTACCTCGGCGCAGACTTTGCCGAGCAGGCGCGTGCAAGCGCAAAATACGGCGGAGGCATACGCCTTACCAATGAGGGCAATGTCTTTCAGGAAAACTATGCGGACACCGTACACTGCGAAACCGCGTGCAAATTCTACGGCGCGTATATCGGGCTTGAACCCGTCGGCGGAATGATTCCGCGAGGCGTAACGGCGAGAATTTTCGGCAGCGCCGCTTACGGAAACAGACAGATTTTCCACTATTACGGCAATCTTTTTGACGGGCAGGAAAACGGGGGAGCGAAGAGAGTCAGAAAATATCTTGACCTTATCGGCGAAAGGGAAACAAAGGAAAATGTCGCTGTTTTTCTTCCTCTGGATATGGCCTGGGTCGAAGGCACAAAGGTTCCCGAAAACATCAAGCTCGCGCTGAATTATGTCCGCAATCAGTACGAAACGGGCGTTATCAGCGAAACGATGATTGAAGACGGAATACTTGACAGCATCAAGGTGCTTATTATGCTCGGCGCACAGTACACAAGGAAGAATGTTCTTGTTAAAATCGCCGAATGGATTGAAAACGGCGGCGTTCTGATAACGGATGAGCGCTGTACGGATATCGAGGGGGATTATGTCCCCGAATTTGACAGGGCTCTCGGCTTTACCGAAAACAGCCTGTACTGCGGCGGAATTACCGAGGTTATCCCCGATCTGCAGCCGTGGAACAGGGATTTCTGCGCCGATGATATCTGTCATACAAAGGTTTCGTGGGCAGACCTTGCCGACGGTGTAAATTATCTGCTTAAAACGGTACCGAGAGAATCGGAGGACAGTGAAAACGCAAGAGTCCGCGTTCCTCTTATGACCTGCGCTTTTGAAAATAATTTCGGCAGGGGCAAGGCCGTATATTACTGCGGCAGGCTTGTGCTTAAGCCGAAGCCCGATTCGATGTACAGGGAAACCCACGCATATGAGCATATTCTCAGCGACCTGCTCCGCGAATTTGCGGGCGTTAAGGCCCTCGGGACAAAGCCCGATGAAATCGCAAGAGCGAGATATAACGGCAAAATGATGATTCTGAAAACAGACGATATTTCTTTTGCTGAAGATAATTAAAAAAAGCGAACCCGATGGAAGAAATCCTCCGACGGGTTCGTTTTTCTGCTGCCGGTTATATATTTCGGTTATTCTCATTGACAACGCTTTATTTTGCCGTATACTTAAACTGAACACTGAAAAAACAACCGCTGATAAAGGAGAATCGCTATGCTTGAAAATATTTCCAGAAGGAAGAACATCACTTCGTTTTCAGTCAGTCCCGAAAATTTTACGGGTGAAAAGGGTAAGGGCGGCATGTCAGAGGACGGAGCCGCGGCTCAGGCGGCAAGAGACCTCGGTGTCGGCTGGAAGGTTTCGCCTTATGTAAATATTCAGCCGGGCGAAGTCTTTACAATGGCCGATATTAAAAAGCAGGGCGCAATAAAGCATATCTGGCTTACAACAGGCAATGTCTCCGGAAGGTCGCTTATCCTGCGCATTTACTGGGACGGCAGCGAAGCTCCGTCAGTTGAAACGCCGCTCGGTGATTTTTTCGCCGACGCCAATACAGACCGGTTCGGTCAGCTTTCGAGCATGGCGGTATGCATAAATCCCGGCAAGGGGCTTAACTGCTACTGGGAAATGCCGTTCCGGAAAGGCTTCAGAATGACTCTTGAAAATCTGAGCGACAAGACTGCTGTGCTGTATTATCAGATAGACTGCGAGGAAAAGGAAATCGACGGGGATTCGCTTTATTTCCACGCGCAGTTCAGAAGAACAAATCCTTTGCCGTATAAGGAGGTTTATACGATACTTGACGGCATTCACGGAAACGGACAGTATGTCGGCACATACCTTTGCTGGGGCGTTAACAATAACGGCTGGTGGGGCGAAGGCGAGATAAAGTTTTATCTTGACGGCGATACCGAGTTCCCGACGGTTTGCGGCACGGGAACGGAGGATTATTTCTGCGGCGCATATAATTTTGATGTAAACCGGCAGTACACCTGCTTCTCAACGCCGTATTCGGGACTGTATAAAATTGACGGCACAGACGATATCTATTCTCCTCAGAGGAGATTCAATATGTACCGCTGGCATATTGCCGACCCGATTTATTTTAAAAAGGATATTAAAGTTACAATTCAGGCACTCGGCTGGCGCAGCGGCGGAAGATATCTTCCTCTGCAGGATGACATTTCTTCTGTTGCGTTCTGGTATTCGGACGCGCTTGACGATGTTTATCCGCAGCTTCCCGATAAGGATTATCTTGAAATAATCTGATAACAGGAGAATGAAAAATGGAATTAAGTGAATTATATTTCAGAAGAAAATTTGCCTTTTCTTTATACAAAAATCTTAAGCTCAAGCTTGCGGCGGTTGAATTTTCAAAGGATACCGCGGAGAATGACCGCGGCAATAAATATCCGCTGATGTTTTCGGAGGGAGGGTTTACCGAAAAAGTCAGCGGAGGAAAATATTTCTTTGAGGGCGGTTCTCTTGCCCGATATGTCTTTCCGCTGTATCCGAACGCCATGAACGAGGTTACCGTGGACAGACTTTGCGGAGAATGCGGTTTTGTGTTTGAACACGGAAACGGTAAGGTAAAGCTTACGCTCGAAAATACCGATAAGCTGCGGGTCATTTTTGAATGCGGAGACAGAAAAGAAACGGCCGATGTTGACGGCGATTTTAAACCGGGCATGCGCTTTTCCGTGCTTGAAAGAAAAAACTTTTTTGATGTTTATATCAAACGGAATGATTACGCCGAATACATATACACATTTACTGCCGACGAATTTGCGGATTCGACCTCGGAAAGCTTTTTCAGAGCTTCTTCTGTCGGCTTGTATTTTTCCGGCAATGTTGTATGCGCGGGAGCTGAGGCCTTTGATGACAGCGGAATTTCGCAGGCGGATATCAGACCCGTATGCTATGAAAACGGCGATGTGATTGTTGAAAACGGCAGAATGTTTCTCACCGCGTCGCTCAGGGCTCAGACGGGCGGCTGTCAGGGCGTGCTGTCGTGGATTCCCGGAACAGCGGAGTTTGAGCTTATCGGTACGCTTTTCTTTGATGTCGGCGACGGACGGTGGGAAACCGATGTCGCAACCTGCCTTGTATTTGACAGGAACAGAAAAAAATGGCTGCTGTGGGTCTGCTCGTTTTCACACGGACATATTCTCGGTCATGCCGAATTTGAGGGTGAGCCGCGGTACGGCAGAAATGTTATTGATATTACTCTTGTTGACCGGCTGCCCGGGGACGCCGACTGCACGCAGTTCGGCGGCAAAACAGGCGACGAGGACCCTGCACTGACCTATGACGAAAAGCGGAACAAGTGGCTGCTTGCCGTCTGCCGCGTTTCTCCCGACGGACATTACAGATATTATTTTTATGAATCGGATAATCCGTTTGACGGCTTCACTTATGTCGGAAGCGGTGTTCCGGGCGCTGAAACAGGCGGTTCCTTTGTCCGTTTTGATGGGGAGATATATTTTGTATGCGGAAACGGCTTCGGCGAAAAAGCAATCTACCGCGTTTATAAATACGGCTGCTTTGATAAATATGAAAGACTCCGCTGTGACAGGGACGACGGCGGCTTCCGCGGCTGGGGAAGCGTTTTCAAAGTTAAGCAGGGGACACGGGAACGTGTTTACTGGCTTACCTTTGACAGACAGCTCGGAAGCGATTTTAACTGGAGCTACGGAAATCTGTATTGCTTTGAAGCATAATCTGAAAAAAGCACACCGAAGGCACTGAGCTTTCGGTGTGCTTAAGTTTTTTTATTCTTTAACTGTTTTCAATCATAAGTCTGATAATTTCGTCGTCAGTTGAGCGCATGCCGTTCCGTGCAACGCTGCTGACGGCTTTAATTGTGTTTTCGACGCCCTTGACAACTATTCCGTCTCCACCGTAGAACTGACTTTTATGGCTGTACATCTGCCAGCCGAGAAGTCCTGCTTCAACGGCAGAAGCTATTTTCGCGGCACAGCTTGCCTTTGCTCCGTCGCATATCATACCCGAGTTGATGGCAAGCGCGTTGACAATTGTATGTGCAATTTCTTCAAATTTTCCGCCGTGAAGATAACATACCCCGGCGCCTGCACCTGCGCCCGCGCTTGTTGCGCCGCAGTATGCCGAAAGACAGCCTATGCCTGTTTTAAGGTGGATTGTTACAAGATTTGAAACAACAAGTGCGCGGTAAAGCGTTTCTGCGGAAACGATGTTTTCCTTTGCATAAACTATTACGGGAACGGAGGCGGTTATGCCCTGATTTCCGCTGCCGGAGTTTATGACAACGGGCTTTTCACAGCCGTTCATTCTTGCGTCGGAGCCTGCCGCCGCCCACGCCTTCGCTCTGTTGTGAATGCTGTCGCCGTAGGACGAAAGCAGAATTTTTCCGATTTCCGCGCCGTAGCCTCCGCTGAGACCTGCTTTTGCAATTTCGGTGTTATATTCAATCTGACGGTCAAGAATGCCGCGGACATCCTTAAGCTGTACCTCGTCGGCAAATTCCACGATTTTTTCTACCGACAGCAGATTCCTGTCCTCATGAATCTCTTCGTCGCTGTCCGAGACGGCTTTTTCAAAAACCGTTTCCCTGTTTTTGCTGATAAACACAACATTTGTATGTCTTTCGGTTATGCGTACAAAAGCGTTCCCGTTTTCGCCGTATACCTTTACGCCGATGTCGAACGGAAAATCCGAATCCGATTTTCTGACAGTGATTTCCTTTTCGGCGATGTAGCTGTCAAGCTCAGACGAAATATCCTCGCCGATATCGGAAATAACCTCAAGCTTTTTATCGGCATTGCCGAAAAGAATACCGACGGCAAGCGCGGCCCTGAGTCCTTTCATTCCGCTTGTATGGGGAACAATGACGCTTTTTACGTTCTTTATGATATTTCCGCTTACAATCAGCTCTGCGCTCTGCGGAATGCAGCCGAGAGTTTTCCTCGCAAGCGCACCTGCGTATGCCACGGCAATCGGCTCCGTACAGCCCATTGCAGGCACAAGCTCTTCCTTTAAAATGCTGAGGAATGCATTATATGTTTCTCTGTTCATATTATCATCCCGCTTAATAGAATTAATTGCAGGCTTATTTGCTGAAAACCGTTCTTACCGTGTCGGCAAACATAAGCACAATCGACCTGAGAATATGCCATACCATAAGTCCCAGACTTTCCCTGTTCTGCTCGCAGAGACCCGTGCTGTCGGTCGGCCTGCCGTTGTAATCCGAGCGATAGGAGCAGAGCCAGCTGATAAGTCCGTCGGGATATTCAAGCTTTACGGTTTCTCCGTTTGCATCTGTTGTTGCCATTTTAACGTAATCGCTGCCGTCATACATGAACATATCGTTTGAAGCGGCAAACCATACATGATGGTTGCTTGTTGTTTTTTTGCCGTCGGGATAACGTACTCTGCCGAAAAGTGAAAGACGGCAGTCGCCGGGAATGTTTGTGGCTGTGCATAATCTTTCCCAGATGTCCTTTGAGTTTACATAGTAGCCTGCAAGGATATCGAAGCGGCTGACGATGAGCCATACGGGCATGTCAGCTATTGCCTCAAGCTGTTCGTCGGTCGGGGTGTAGGCGGGACACATGGGGAACGCCGCCGCGAAGAAATCGGGATAGCTTGTTGCCATTTTCAGTGTCATTTTTCCGCCCATGGAGAAGCCGCCGACATAAATGCGTGTTGTATCGACATTTTTATTGTTTGCGATAAATTCGTCAATTGCCGCCTTTACGGATCTGATGCTGTTATTTTCCCAGTATTCGCGGTTTTCCTCATGGGTGCGGGGGACGAAAATGTATGCGCCGCCGTTTGTGAAGCGTGCCTGCAGCTCGTCGCCTGCCCAGAGAGCAATATTGTTATCCTGTATCTGAGCGCCGGGTGCTGAACCCTGACCCATGCCGTGGAAATATATAACAAGGGGATATTTTTTGTTTGCCGATATGTTTTTCGGGACAAAATACATATAGTCGGTTGCAACACCGTCAACATCGGGACCGCAGGCTGCCTTGAAATCTGCCTTGTATTCGTCGATTTTTGAAATATCCGCCGCGCCTGCGGGGATAATACAGAACATTAACATAAGCGCAGCCATTAAAGCCGCAAGGATTTTTCGGGTTTTCATTGAAGCATCTCCTTTTTTATTATTTATTTTAATATACAACTTTTGTATAAAGTTTTCAACATAAATTTGAACCGTACGGTCATACTATATAAAAAGAATGTAAAAACAGCGGTAATTTTCCATATTTTACCTTACTGTTTTTCTGAAAACCGTATTGACAAAACCGAATTATTAACATATAATATACGGCATAAAATAGGAAGTGTTTGAACTTTCGGAGACTCTGCTCTTTCGGAAAGTCTGTCAGGGAGTATGCGCCGCGACTGAAAGCGCATTCAGACGAGTAGTGAGTACGGGAACACTCTGAATGACTTTTCAATTGTATATTAAAGTGGATGCACTGCATCAAGTCGGGTGGCACCGCGGGTTAATTTGTATTTGCTCGTCCCGAGGATTCTGATATCCTCGGGACGCTTTATTTTTTATTTGGTAAATTTTTCATTGGAGGTATGCGTAGTGTACAGAACATTGATGTGCAACGATATTCGTGACAGCCATATCGGTCAGACGGTAAGTCTTGCGGGATGGGTTGATGTTGTCCGTGACCACGGAGGAGTTATATTTGTTGACCTTCGCGATTATACGGGCGTAACTCAGGTTGTTATTCATGACGAATCGCTGCTTAAGGATGTAACGCGTGAGACAGTTATCAGCGTTACGGGCGAAGTCTGCAAAAGAGACGAGGAAACAGTAAACGAAAAGATTGAAACAGGCTATGTTGAGCTTGTTGCAGATAAGGTTCAGGTGCTTGGCAAGAGCAGAAATATGCTTCCCTTTGAGGTCAGAAATTCAAGACTCAGCAAGGATGAGCTTCGCCTTAAATACCGTTATCTCGACCTTCGCAACCCGAAGAATCACGATAACCTTGTAAAGCGCAGCATGATTATCCGTTATCTCAGAAAGATTATGGAGGAAAAGGGCTTCCTTGAGATGCAGACACCTATTCTTACCGCATCTTCACCCGAGGGCGCCCGTGACTTCCTTGTTCCCAGCCGTAAGCATCCGGGCAAGTTCTATGCTCTGCCTCAGGCTCCTCAGCAGTTCAAGCAGCTGCTCATGGTTTCGGGCTTTGACCGTTATTTCCAGATTGCTCCCTGCTTCCGCGACGAGGACGCAAGAGCCGACCGTTCACCCGGTGAGTTCTATCAGCTCGACTTTGAAATGGCTTTCGCAACTCAGGAGGATGTTCTTGAGGTCTGCGAGGATGTTGCATATAACACATTCAAAACCTTCTCGGACAAAAAGGTTACCGAAAAGCCCTTCCGCCGCATCACATATGCCGACGCTATGATGAAGTACGGCTCGGATAAGCCTGACCTCCGCAACCCGCTTATCATCTGCGACCTTACTGATTTCTTCGCAGGCGTAGCCTTCCCGGCGTTTAAGGGCAGACCCGTAAGAGGTATTGTTCCCGACTGTACGGGCAAGTCAAACAAGTTCTTTGAGGATTCTCTGAAATATGCCACATCAACAGAGGTTGAGCTTGGCGGTCTCGGATATATCACACTCAAGGACGGCATTTTCCTCGGACCTATCGCCAAGTTCCTCACTGAGGAGCAGAAGGCTGAAATCACTGAGATTTCAGGCGTAAAGGAAGGCGAAACGCTCTTCTTCATCTGCGACGACAAGAAGGAAGCTACCGAGAAGAAGGCGGGTATGATCCGTCAGTGGCTCGCTCAGAAATCTCAGCTTGACCTTATTGACGATTCTAAATTTGAATTCTGCTTCATCGTTGATTTCCCGATGTACGAGCTTGACGAGGAAACAGATGAGATCATATTCACACACAACCCGTTCTCAATGCCGCAGGGCGGACTTGAGGCTCTTCTTACAAAGGACCCGACAGAGATTCTTGCATATCAGTACGACCTTGTCTGCAACGGCATCGAGCTTGCTTCGGGTGCTGTCCGCAACCATGATATCGAAATCATGAAGAAGGCGTTTGAAATCGCAGGCTATTCCGAGGACGAGCTTAAGAGACGTTTCAGCGCTCTTTATACCGCTTTCCAGTACGGTGCGCCGCCGCACGCAGGTATGGCACCCGGTGTTGACCGTATGATTATGCTTCTTACAGATGAGGAAAAAATCCTTGATGTTATTGCTTTCCCGCTTAACGGCAACGCTCAGGACCTTCTTCTTGGCGCTCCGAGCGAGGTTACAAGTCAGCAGCTTGAGGATGTTCACCTTCTCGGCAATACAAGCGTTTTCGCAAATCAGACAAACGGCACGGCAGGCGCCGCAGGCACAGCCAAGGCACAGGCAAAGCGTTCGGTATTTTCAAACGTTCAGCAGCTTAACCAGCTTTCTCTCACAGAGGACGAGGAAAAGGTTATGCAGGATATCTTCACAATGATGAACGCAAATGAGGAAAAGCTTAAGGATATCGACACAGAGAATGTTGACATTATGGTACATGTTATGCCCATGAAGAACGTTCTCCGTGAGGATGTACGCAGTCAGCCGTTCACAAGGGAAGAGCTTCTCAGAGACGCTCCCGAACAGAGCGATGGCAGCTGGCTTGTTCCCAGACTTGTAAAGTGAGGTGCTTAAGATGAGTTTTTATTCAGTTGAAATAAATGATAAGGGCAACATCGCAGTTGACGATACAGTACTTGTGAAAGATGTTCAGTCAGCCGCAGGCTCAAAAATAATGGAAGGCTCCAAGTCTCTTTTCGGTGCTGACGCTGTTGACAGACTTGAAAAGAAGGGCTACACAGTTTCCGGCAAAACACATGTCGGCGAATTCGGACTTGACCTTGTAGGCGAATTTTCATATTACGCTCCCCAGCAGGGCAGGCTTGCAGGCGCGGCTGCTTCACTTGTTGCAGACGGCAAGGTAAAGGCTGCTCTCGGCGTTGATATGAACGGCGCTCCGAGACGTGCGGCAGCTCTTTCCGGTACAGCTTTCATCAAGCCCACATACGGCACTGTTTCCCAAGTCGGATCGTAGCCATGTCGTTCTGTGAGCCAAGGAGT
>JAZUDP010000051.1:0-3174 GCA_045639705.1 Acutalibacteraceae bacterium | reverse complement strand
TCAGAATATTCCGATATTTCTCCGTTGTTCATAATCAGAATTTTGGTTGCGATATTCAACGCCTGACTCGGCAGATGTGTTGCCATAAGCAGTGTTGTGCCGTTTCTTTCGCATTCATCAACAAGAAAATTTTCAAGGCGGCACGATGTTTCAATATCTGCGGCACTCAGCGGTTCGTCAAGCAGAAGTAAGCTGTAATTTCCCACCATCATTCGAGCGAAACACATACGCTGCTTTTCACCGCCCGAAAGCTTATGTGACGGCTTGTTTCTCAATTCGGCAAGTTGGCAGGCGGAAAGTATCTTCTCAACATCGGCTTTTCCGTGTACTCCTAATTTTATGTTCTGCTCGGCAGTTCCCCGAAAAGCGTATGGATTTTGCGGTTCGTAACCGATTTTTCTTTTGTCCGCAGAAACACAAATCGTTCCGCTGTCAGGCTTGATTATTCCTGCAATCAGCCGCAGAAGTGTGGTTTTTCCCGAACCGTTTGACCCGATGACGGCAACTCTTTCGCCGTTCTCTATGTTAAGCTCATCAATTTTCAGAGTAAAATCAGATGAGAGATTTTTTTCAAGATTAGTTATTTTTATCATTTCATTTTCCCCTTTAGCGAGTATGCGATAATATTAACGGCAAAGGAAATAAAAAGGAGAATTATTCCCAGTGCCAGAGCTTTTTCAAAGTCGCCCTTGTTAGATTCAAGCATAATTGCAGTTGTGATAACTCTTGTTTTGAACTGAATGTTGCCACCGACCATTGATACCGCACCGACTTCGGCAATTGACCTGCCGAAGCCCATAAGTACAATGCTGACAAACTGTCCTGCGCATTCTTTTATGAGCAGTTCTGTCTGTTTCCTTTTCGGAAGTCCTATTCCCACGGCTGTTTCCGTCAGCAGTGCCGCTTTTTCCTCCGCCGCCGAGGCCGCAAGTCCGCAGATAACGGGTGTAATTAAAAGCACCTGTGCGATAACCATTACGGGGACGGAAAACATCAGATGCAACGAGCCGAAAGGCCCAACGGAGCGGAACAGCATAAACACAACAAGACCTGCCACCACAGGCGGCAAGCTCATAAGAGTATTAAGTATTCTGATGATAAGACCCTTGCACTTGAACCTTGAACGTCCGAGCACAACGCCTGCGGGTATTCCGATTAAAGCGGAAATACCCGTGCTGAAAAAAGACATAATCAGGGTTGTTGCAATAATCTGCATTAACTCTGAATTGTCATATAAAATCAATTCAAATGCCTGTTTAAAGTATTCCATAATAAAGAATCCGAGCCGTTGCCATAAGACAACGGCTTTTGTTAAATTTTATTTGTCAAGAAGGAAGAAAAGCGGTTCGCCGTATTCTGCTTTTCCGTATTCTTCAATAAGCTTTGCGGCTTCATCGCCGAGAAGCCAGTCGATAAGTGCCTGTGCGCCCTCGGTGTTGATTTTTACGTCCTTGCCCTCAAAGTCCTTTGCTTCGGGATTAACGCCGAGAAGTGAATATGTATTCTTCATATCCTCAGCCTCAGCCTTGAGAATTTTGAGATTCGGAAGTGAATCCTTCATTGAAAGGAATGTAGCCTTGTCGGTAAGAGCATAGGCTTTCAGCTCATTTGCTTTTGTGAGGGTGTCACCCATTCCCGAACCGAGCGAATTGTACCACGTTTCCTTTGACGGGTCGATTTCAGCAGCTTCCCAGATACCTGTTTCCTTGTTGTGTGTGCCGCTGTTGTCGCCTCTTGATGCAAACAGTGCTTTTTCCTCAGCGATATCCTCAAATGCCTCTGCCGCCGTTTCTTCGTCAGCTATTTCCGCAGGGTCGTCAGCAGGACCGACAATTACAAAATAATTGTACATAAAGGACAGACGTTCCGTTGATGCAAAGCCGTCAGCGATAAACTGCTCTTCCTGCTTCTTTGAGTGAACAAGAAGCAAATCCGCATCGCCGGACTTAGCATAGCCGATTGCTATACCTGTGCCTGCGGAAGCGACCTCAACCTTGTAGCCTGTTTCCTTTTCAAAGGTCGGAAGCAGGTACGGCAAAAGTCCCGAGTCATTTACCGATGTGGTTGTTGCAAGTCTGATTGTGGTTTTTTCCGGTACGGCAACATCTGATGCTGTTTCTGTCGGGCTATCCCCGTTGGGTTTTGTGCCGCACGCACCCAGAGAGAGTACCATAACCAGTGCGAGTAAGATTGCCAGAAGTTTTTTCATAACTCATTCTCCTTTTCAAACACGGAAGGCAAAAGGATTTCTCCATTTACCCTTAAGCCGAGAACCTTGCGGTTGTGATATTTCGGCTTCGTTTCGATATTCGTGCTTTTCAGTTTAGAATATCGAAATCGAAAAATGAATTAAGGCGATTTCTCGCCGACTTCCCTACAAAATATATAAAATTTTATTATTGGTTGTAAATTTTTAGTTTATATGTTATAATATATCATAATTAGAAAATAATTCAAGGGGATAAGCATAAAATGTTGATTTCTGTTATTACCGTCAGTGACAGATGCAGTAAAAAGCTCTGTGAGGATAAAAGCGGTCCGCTTATTTTTGAACTGCTTTCACATATAGCCGATACTGCGGAATATGTTATTGTCCCTGACGAAAAAGAAATAATTTCGGCAGAGCTTATCCGTCTTTGTGATGAAGTGAAATCAGATATTGTTTTCACAACTGGCGGTACAGGTTTTGCTCCGAGAGATGTTACTCCTGAAGCGACAAAGGCTGTGATTGAAAAGGAAGTTCCCGGCATACCCGAAGCTATCAGGGCAAAAAGCCTTGAAATTACACCTAAAGCAATGCTTTCAAGGGCAACGGCGGGAATACGGGGCAAAACGCTGATTATTAACCTGCCTGGAAGTCCGAAAGCAGTCAGAGAATCGCTTGAGGTTGTTATGCCTGTGCTTCAGCACGCAGTTGAAACTCTTTCGGGAAATACACAGAACTGCGGAGGGAATTACTGATGAAAAAATCCGACATTCAGGGCTTTGACATCAGCTCAAAATCCGCCGCCGTAATCGGCTGCGCCGGACTGGGGTGTAATATTGCCGTTCATCTTGCAGGTGCGGGAATAGGAAAACTTACGCTTGTTGACTTTGACTCGGTGAGCGAAAGCAATCTCAACAGACAGTTTTTGTACACAGCAGGAGATATCGGCAAGCCTAAAGCTGAACTGG
>JAZUDP010000050.1:0-3845 GCA_045639705.1 Acutalibacteraceae bacterium | reverse complement strand
GGGAGTGTGGTAAAGCTTTTCCATAACCTCGCTTACGGTGAATGAACGGCCGAAGCCTGCTGTAAGCTGAACAAAGGGCTTTGCGCCTGTCTTATGGAATTCGGGCATCCATTTTGCAAGGTCCTTGTACATCTTGTTGTTCTTGTCAAGCCACTGACCCATGATGGGATTGTAAACAGGCTGACATCCGGGAAGAACAAGACCGCAGTTGTTCTTTGCAACCTCAAGGATGAATTTTGCGCCGGCTTTGTCAAAGTGGTTGATTTCCATCCAGCCGAAAAGGTCGGTACCGCCCATGCTTGTAAGTACGAAACGGTTCTTTATTTCGCAGTTGCCGATTTTCCACGGAGTAAATAAAGGTTCTAATTTCTTATCCATAGTTATCCTCCAAACTCAATTTGCGGCCGTATGTCCGCATTATCGGTTACATTTTATCACACAATCGGAAAAAATGAAAGATATTTTTTGAAATAAAGTATTTTATGAAAATAATAATGCGAATTTTTCGGAAAAAAGCTCTGTTTTACGCATTTTTACTTGAAATAGAGTCATGTATCAATTATAATATAAAAGTACGCTGATAAATTTTTATCATTTTGTGCGCAGTAAATAATGGACGGCAGGGGATGCCGGCTGAATATAAAAGGAGGAAAACCCCCATGAATGAAAACTTCACTTACAAAATGAAGCTTACTGATGAGCAGGCTGCTGTTCTTCACGGCTCAAAGGGCGAAACCATGGCAAAGGTTATGAAGACCCTTGTTCTCTACGGTGACGCTTTTGACGCTGAAAAGATGGTTCCCGTTACAAGCGAGAAAGGCCATCTTGTTACAAGCTTCGGTCTTAAGGTTATGAAACCTGTTCACGAGCTTATGGATATCCTTATCGAGGGCGGAGCAATTTCGGGTCAGAAATTCTCTGTTGACCCCAAGCCCCTTGACCCCAGGGTTCCTTCGGATTTTCTCAAGAATTTCGTATTCAATAAGTTCATGTATTCCGTACAGGATCAGTATGACGCACAGCTTGAAAAGCTCGGTCTTATCGACAAGAAGTCATATACATGCACATGCTACATGGACGAGGTAGGCAACAAGCCCAACAAGGGCGAGGTTCTCTCATGGGCAGAGTCATCGGCTGTTGTTTATGCAAACTCAGTTCTCGGCGCAAAGTGCAACCGCAACTCAGGTATTATTGAACTCTTCGGTTCAATCGCAGGCTGCGTTCCCTATTTCGGACTTCTCACAGACGAAGGCAGAAAGGCAACATGGATTGTTGAGGTTAAGACATCCAAAAAGCCCGAGGCTCAGATTCTCGGTTACGCAATCGGCATGAAGGTTATGGAGGATGTTGCCTTCATTAAGGGCATGGACAAGTGGCTCGGCACAGAGCTTAGCGACGATACATGCTCATACCTCAAGGATTTCGGCGCCGCAACAGCTTCAAACGGTGCTGTAGGTCTTTATCATATCGAAAATCTTACTCCCGAAGCAGTTGAACAGGGCGAAGGCATCATCGCCGAGGGCGCAAAGGTTTACGTTATCGACGACGCAGAGCTTGAAAGAGTCAAGAACAACTATCCCGTTATGTGGAAGGATAAGAGCGCAAAGCCGAAGCTCTGCTTCGTAGGCTGTCCTCACCTTTCATACAATCAGCTTATCGAGTGGACAAACAATGTTGCCGACGGACTTAAGAAGAACGGTCTGAGCAAGGTTTCCGTTCCCACGGTATTCACAGCGGCTCCCGGCGTTATTGAGAAGTTTGAAAAGACTCAGTATGCCGCAAAGCTTAAGGCAACAGGCGTAGTTCTCAGCTACATCTGCCCGCTTATGTACATGAATAACCCGCTTGCAAAGTCAATGCCCGTTATCACAAACTCAAACAAGCTCCGCACATATACAACATCGCGTTACTACACAAGCGACGAGATTCTTTCAATAATCACAAAGGAGGTAAAGTAATATGAAACAGTTTAAAGGCCGTCCGGTAGTTGCCGGCAAAATTACTGCTCCCGCACTTGTTTCCCACGGCGGATTCAACACGCTTGCCTCTTTCCAGGGCGCACTTCAGTTCGGTGACCTTCCGATTATCGGAAAGAAATATCAGAACACCGAGTGCGACGACCAGAACAACAAGGATCTGTATCAGAAGCCGATGCAGGACAAGGCTCTCTGCCTTCCCCAGACAATCGGTTCCACAACAGGCGGTATGATTCTTTACTGTGCAAAGGCTCTGGGCAAATGCCCCGCATGCCTTCTTTTCTCCGAGCATATTGACTCGCTTGCAGCTGCAGGCGCGGTTCTCGGCGCAGTATGGTCAGACAGCCCGATGCCCGTTGTTGACTGTCTCGGCCAGGAATTCCTTGACTATGTTAAGGACGGAATGAAGATTACAATTGACGAAGACGGTACGGTTACTGTTGATTAATCAGAACGCATAAAAGGGGAGTGCAGACGCATTCCCCTTATTTTTTTGTTTAATGTTTAGATGAGTTTATTAAATCGTGCTTGCAGATCCCTTGCCCTACAACAAATCTTCAAAATTGTCATTCTGAGGAACAAAGTGACGAAGAATCTCAAGAGCTTCAGCTGAGATTCTTCACTTCGCTCAGAATGACACGGAAATATCGGAATTACTGTTGCAGGGGCGATTATTAATCGCCTGTCAAAGTTTGATGAAATTCCGCGGGCGACACGCAGGTCGCCCCTACGATGTTGATTGAATAACGAACAATTCGCAGGGAATGGTGTCCCAGACATTCCGGGGAAAAAACTTCTGCAGAAGTGATATGATTTTCCGCGGAAATGATTATTGACAAACGGAAAAATATCGGATATACTATACCAACATTTATTACAAAAGAGGCGGACAAAATGACAATGGTTATGGTGCAGGAACTTATATACCGAAGTGCCGTTTTGTCTGCGTTGATATAACCGTACAGACAGAATATTTTTTCGGCACTTCCGTTTTCGGAGGTGCCTTTTGTATTAGGGAGGGACAAAAATGTTTACTCATAGAGGAACACAGATTCTGTATACTGACAGACTGATTTTAAGAAGATACGAACTTGAAGATGCACAGGCGATATATGAAAACTGGGCATCCGATGAAAAGGTTACCGAATTTTTAATGTGGAAGCCTCACGCAAGCTGCGAAATAAGCCGAAGCATTCTGGAGGATTGGATAAAGAATTATTCCGAAGACAACTATTATAACTGGGCAATCGTGCTGAAAGAAAACGGAGATGAGCCGATTGGCAATATTGCTGTGGTGAATATGAACGAAGAAACTTCAGCCATGCATATCGGTTACTGCATCGGCAGAAAATGGTGGCATAAGGGGATAACCTCGGAGGCGCTCAAGACGGTCATGGATTTTCTGTTTGATGAGGTAAATGTCAACCGCATTGAATCAAGACATGACCCGCGCAATCCGCATTCGGGCGGCGTGATGAAAAAATGCGGAATGAAATATGAGGGAACCCTGCGCAGCTCCGACTGGAACAATCGCGGAATCTGCGACGCGTGCTGGTACGCCCTGCTGAAATCAGAAAGATGATGAATCCGCAGTACCTGCGGCCGTACGCCGGGTAGGCAATAATCAGAACTATTTTTGCTGTGCGCGAGCCGTTGGAGAGCCTCCGCGCCCTCACCGGGTCGGCAGTTATCAGAGTTCTGTTACCCTGCGCGAGCCGTCGGAAATGAACAAATTGGGAATTGTCGAGCTGAAATTCTGATGTTGCCCCGCCTCCCTTGCCCTAAAGGGCATCCCCTGCAAGGGGAATGTCACGAAGTGACAAGGGGTAGGACCGCCGAATGGCGGTGGAGGGATTCTTTCTCAGTTTT
>JAZUDP010000049.1:0-3643 GCA_045639705.1 Acutalibacteraceae bacterium | reverse complement strand
AACAAAATGCTTGAACAATTAATGGATTTATTAAAACTCGCATACAGACAGAAGGCATCAGTTTATGCGGTCGGGAACTTTTTCAGCAGCTTTTTTAACGATTTTTCTTTTAAAAAGATTTTTGCGGGGTTCATGGTAATACTTGAAATGTTCGGGAGCGTCATATTTGATACGCCCGTGACTCCGAGAGGAAGCGAGCTTGACCTTACGGGATATAATCTTGTGTTTGAAGATGAATTTAACGGCAATTCACTTGATTACACTAAATGGGAGCATTGGCGTGAGGGCGTTTACGGCCCCGGATATTTAGCTGACTCGCAGGTCGAGGTTAAAGACGGCGCGCTGACTCTTTCTGCAGAATATCTTGAAGACGGCAAATTCGGTCCCGGATGGTATGCCGCAGACATTCAGCTTAAAGAAAAATACAAGTGCGGATATTTTGAAATAAGATGTATCTGTAATTCGGGTCCCGATTTCTGGAGTGCTTTCTGGATTCAGGCCGATCATCCTTATGATCACGAAATTTCCAACGGCGGAATAGGCGGCGCGGAGCTTGATATCTTTGAATCCATACCTTCCTATCAGAGCAGTCCGTTTCTCAAAAACGCCGTTACACAGACCGTGCATTGTAACGGCGGTGATGATGATATCGAAAATATTGATTCCCGGAATTTAGGTAAATTCAAGGGCAAAAACATCCATGAGGAGTATAATACATACGGATTTGAATGGACCGACAGCGAGTATATATTCTATATCAACGGCGTTGAATCGAGAAGAACCTCCTTCAGCAAGGGCGTTTCACAGGTGGAGGAAACGGTTCGTGTAAGCATGTGTACTCCTCCTGTTGACGAGATAACTCTTCCGCACGATTTCAGAACCGAATTTAAAATTGACTATGTAAAAATATATCAGAAATCTGATAATGCATAAGGATAAATGATAAGAAAGGCTCAAAAGCAATAAAAGTACAAATCCCGGTCTTTCGGAATGAAAAGAAACATACCGGTCAGAATTTGTCATTTACTGTTCTGATATTCAGGAAGGATGAAAAATATGAAAAGAATTCTTTCATTTTTTGTGACAGTTTTCATGCTTATTTCCGGACTTTTTACTAAGGGAGCTGATTATAAAGTGAAGTATACAGACAAAACAGTTCCACTGAGCGGACTTGAAGCCGTTTCGGATAAAGAACGTTTTATTGTTAATCTTGACGGCGACCACTGGAACAGCCGGCTTAACAGTTTATGCCGTAACGGTGAGGTTACCGAAGACACTTTGAACGAATATGTGGAATGGTATGCGGGAACAGATGTAACCGACCTCATTTTCAATACATTCTGTCAGGCATCCAATACGCCCACAGACATTCTCTCGTTCCGCGGCAATCAGTATCTGCAGACGGAGCAGGAGGGTAAGCCCGTGGACAATTCCTTCTGGCAATGCTGCCACGATATTTATTATAAATACGGAATTGACCTTTTCAGAATTTGGTTTGAAAAGTGCCGCGATGAGGGTATGAATCCGTGGATGTCCATAAGAATGAACGACTGCCACGAGCCCGATGCGGAAACCTCGTTTCTCCGCGGAGAGTTATTCTACACGGCGCGCAGAAACGGCTGGATGATTGGCGAGGAGTACGGTTATTACCGCAACTGTTTTGATTATGCTGTTCCCGAGATAAGACAGCTCATGCTCGACTACATAAGAGAACAGCTTCTCCGATACGATGTTTACGGAATTGAGCTTGACTGGCAGAGAGAAATATTCTGCTTTGACTATAAAAACGCAAATAATGATGAAATAGTCAGTATAATGAACGGTTTTATGCGAAACGTAAACGTAATTGTTGCCGAAGCAGAGAAAAAATGGGGACACGATATTCAGATAAGTGCAAGACTGACCCGTGACATTGACCAGAGCAGGGTTTACGGCTTTGATGCGAGAACATGGGCTGAGGAAAAGCTTGTTGATTCAATTACCGTCACTCCACGATGGGCAACCTGCGACAGCGCAATGCCGATAAACAACTGGAAGCAGGAGCTTCCGAATGTGGAAATATATGCAGGAATTGACACGCTTGTCAACGTACAGAATGACCTGAGCCACGCTTCTGCCGAGGTTGTGAACGGATACATGGCGCAGTACCTGACAGCAGGTGCGGACGGAATTTATCTTTTCAACTATATGAAAACTTCCCCCGTCAATAAACGTTCCGATACCGTTTTCAAATCATTTTCATCCGTTGATGAGGTTATAAATTCAAACCGCAGACACGTTGTAACATGGCAGGACATGGCACCCGACGGCTATGAACCATATCATCCGCTTGATAAAGACATGCTTTATAAGGAGCCGTACAGCATAGATGTTGAAACAGGCTGCATTCCCGACGGCAGCGAGGTAAAAATAAAGCTCGGCTTCAGCAGACCGATGAATAAAAAGCAGATTGAGGTTTCCGCAAACGGAATAGAATGTATTTATGCAGGAGAAACTGTAATCAACGGCGATAACGGCAGCGGAGAAGTAACTGAGGGCGCATATACAGACAGCGAGGTTTATATGTATGAGTTTATCTGCCCGCAAAGCTATTTCTTCGGAAATACAGTAAATGTTTCTGTAATTTCAAACAGAGTACTGCCTGTTACCGTTAAATACTGTGAAATTGATGTGAATCAGAATAAATGATGTGCTGTATTATTCATTTGGTGAACATGCAAAATCCTGTTTGTCAGATGGATTAAAGAAGTTTTCACCGTTCAGTTTCTCTTTCTTTTCGCATGGGTGCTGTTTGCACTCGCGCTGCTGTGGCTTTTGTAATCTGTGCAGTAATATTACTGATTATTGAGCTGCTTACCGTAAAAAGTTTAAAAAGAAATAAAAATGCGGAGTAATATACAGTATTGGTATCGGAACAATGAAGAAGATGACTGGCAGAACCGGCGGAAATCGACAGCAGAGCTTTTCTTCAAAAATAAAAGATGATATAATATAATCAGCTAATACGAATTGAGGTGCATATATGTTTTCATCAAAAGGCTTTTTGAACTTACGCATTATTGCTTTGATTCTTGCGCTGATTGCAGGAATCAAGTCAATTGACAGTATGCTTTTTTACGGAAGGAATGTTGAAACGTTGAATAAATCAGAAATCATCGTACAACCCGCCGCAAGAGAGGACGGTGCAGGCGTAAATTTTGCGCTTGAAAGCAACAACGGCCATATAAGCTGCACACTCAGCTATTGCGGTCGTGAGGGCTGGAGACTTCAAAGCTCTCTCGACGGTGAAATCTCCGATTACGGTGCGGCTCAGCTTCTTGCATACTACATGGAAGAAGATAATCCCTGCACAACCGAAGCTGTTGAAATCAGCAAATCCGAAAAAGCCGTAATTCTTACGGCGGCTGACGGTTCGGCTGCCGAGCTTCAGCTTTCTCCGTTCAAATTAACATATAGAAATCCGTCGGGCGGTGAAGCCGCACAGATAAACAACATCGCTGTTTTAAACGGCAATACGATTGTCCGCGGCAAGCTGAAAAACAGGGAAGCCATGTGGGGCGCAGGCGAGCATTTTGACCATGTCAATCAGCGTGGACAGCATGTCGAAATCAACGCCGTTGACAAGTGGGCGGAAATAAAGGGC
>JAZUDP010000048.1:0-3041 GCA_045639705.1 Acutalibacteraceae bacterium | reverse complement strand
CCATAGATTAAGTGTTTGCAGTTTTACCGCAGGCTCGGGAGGATATAATAATGCAGAAGATTGATAAAACGGTTATACGGGAAACAATATATATAGCCGTATTCACGCTGATGCTCAGCATGCTTATGCAGTCGGTTTTTCTGATTATCGGCAAATGGAATTATACAGTCCTTCTCGGAAACCTGCTCGGCTATATTGCCGATGTGCTTAACTTTTTCCTTATGGGTCTGACGGTTCAGAAGTCTGTTGACCTGAGCGAGGAAGACGCAAAGACAAGAGTAAAATTCTCACAGATGCTCCGCCTGTTCATGCTTGCCGCTTTTGCGCTTGTTGCGGGCATATCAAAGCATTTCAGCCTTATAGCGTTTGTTATTCCGCTTATTTTCCCGAGAATAGCGGTTACATTCAGACCTTATTTTGACAAGAAAAATAAATGATATCTACACCTTTTATAAGGAGGTGATGTAATACATGAAAGAAAAAAGCCTCAAATTCCGTATAGTTGACGCTTTATACATCATTTTTTCCGTTCTTCCGATTTTCGGCGCAATCGTAATCAGAATTCTGACCAATCCCGAATCGGAGGGAATACGGATTACAGGAGCAAATATATTTTTTACGGTTAAAATGCCGCTTCAGGACATGCCGATTACCGAATCGCAGGTCAATGCGTGGTGCGTAATTGTATCGCTGTTTTTCCTGTGTCTGTATCTTACTCACGGTATCAGTGAAAAAGGCGGTCTCCGCAGGCAGATGATAGCCGAATGGATAGTTGAAAAGACGGATTCGCTTGTTAAAGACAACATGGGCGATTACTTTAAATCGTTCTCGCCGTTTATCGCAGCCATGCTTGCGCTTTCCGCACTGTCAAGTCTGATTACTCTTGTGGGACTTTATCCGCCGACATCAGACCTGAATGTTGTAGCAGGCTGGGCTGTGCTGGTATTCATTCTGATAACCTATTACAAGCTCAAGGGCGGTGTACTCGGTTATCTCAAGAGCTTTACAGAGCCTATCGCGGCATTCACGCCGTTCAATATCATCAGCGAATTTGCCACTCCCGTTTCAATGTCGTTCCGTCATTACGGCAACATTCTTTCAGGTTCGGTTATCTCGGCGCTTGTCGCCGCAGGACTGACGGGCGTTTCGAGTGCTGTTCTCGGCTGGCTGCCCGGAGCAATCGGCGAATTCCCGCTTTTCAGAATCGGTATTCCCGCTGTTCTGTCGCTTTACTTTGACATTTTCAGCGGCGGTCTGCAGGCATTTATTTTCGCAATGCTGACAATGCTCAACATTTCGAGTGCATTCCCCATGGAGGACTGGCTCGCGCGGATTGAGAAAAAGCGTGCGAAAAAAGAAAATCAGAAACAGTTAAATGAAAAATCAGCGTAAGCTGAATGGAGGTTATTAATATGTTAGAACTCGCAATAGGTATTATTTTAGGATGCTGCGCTCTCGGCGCAGGTATGGCAATGATTGCCGGTATCGGCCCCGGTATCGGTGAAGGCAACGCGGTTGCCAGCGCCTGTGAAGCTATCGGCCGTCAGCCCGAATGCAAGGGTAATGTTACAACAACAATGATTATGGGTTGTGCTATCGCGGAGACAACAGGTCTTTACGCACTTGTTATCGCAATTCTTCTTATCTTTGTTGCTCCTAAGAACCTTGTTGAAATCCTTATGACATACATCGCTAAATAATGGAGTGAATTAAATGCAGTCATTAGAAGTCATATCTGTTAATATATGGGATATTCTGATTTCTCTTGCGAATCTGCTGATAATTTTTCTCCTTTTCAAGCGTTTCCTTTATAAGCCGGTACGCAAGGTGCTTGACAAAAGAAAGGAAGCTATTGACAGTCAGTACAGTGCTGCCGACGAAGCAAAACAGTCCGCGCTTGCAGACAAGCAGGCATATGAAAAGAAGCTGAAAAACGCTGAGGACGAGGCCGACGAGATGATTAAATCGGCTGCTGCCACTGCGGACAGACGCAGCACAAAGATAATTGACGACGCAAAAGAGAAGGCAGACGGAATTATCCGTCAGGCTCACAGCGAAATTGAGCTTGAGAAAAAGAAAGCTGCAGACGATATCAAACGCGAAATTGCCGATGTATCCGCGCTCCTTACAGAAAAAATGCTTGAGCGTGAAATCAACGAAAAAGACCATCGTGAGTTTATCGACTCCTTTATTGAGGGGATAGGTGAAGACAATGGCACAAGTGATTAAGGAATACGCCGCGGCACTTTTCGACCTTGCACAGGAAACGGATTCCGTGCAGGAAATCGGAACGGCGCTTGATACAGTACAGTCGCTGATGGAGGAAAATCCCGAATATCTTGATTTCCTTTCATCGCCAAATATCCCGAAATCGGAACGCATTGCCGCCATTGAGCAGGCGTACACGGGCAGTGTGCCCGAATATATTGTATCTTTCCTTTCGCTGCTCTGCGACAGGGGAAGGGTACGCAGTTTTAAAGAATGCATTTCAGAGTACAAGCAGCTCTGCGATGCCGCCGATAGAATATCCGTTGCCGATGTTGAAAGCGCGGTTGAGCTTACAGAGGCTCAGAAGGATGCGCTTATCAGAAAGCTTGAGAAGCTTTGCGGAAACAGGGTTGTTCTCAACTGTTCCGTAAATCAGTCGCTTCTCGGCGGTATGGTTGTCAGCGTTGACGGCAAGGTAATTGACGGCAGTGTAAAGCACAGGCTGCATGAATTGAAGGAAGTGATGCACAAGTGAACTCCAGACCTGAGGAAATCAGCAATATTATAAAAAATCAGATTAAGAATTATAAATCACAGATAGAAATGGCTGAAACAGGCACGGATATTCTTGTAGGCGACGGCATTGCGAAGGTATACGGACTTCGCAACTGTATGTCAAGCGAGCTGCTTGAGTTTGACGACGGCAGCTTCGGTCTTGCTCAGAATCTTGAAAGCGAAACCGTTTCCGTTGCCATCCTTTCAAATAAAGAAGGAATAAAAGAAGGCTCCACAGTACGCAGAACAGGCAGAGTTCTTTCCGTTCCCGTCGGCGA
>JAZUDP010000047.1:0-7750 GCA_045639705.1 Acutalibacteraceae bacterium | reverse complement strand
GAGGGTTGTATCCTTAACCGTGAAGAAGCTGTAGGTCGAGTAGGAGCTTACGATTTCTCCGTTTTCGTCTATCCAGTAAACGAACCAGTCGCCGTTTGCTCTGATGCCGTCTGCTTCCTTGATTTTAACGGTTGCGATGTAATATTTTTCAGACTTTTCTTCAACAAGCTTCTGCGATACAGTCGCGCCGCCGGTTACCTGAATGTTGTATTTAACAGGAGCATTCCAGCCATAGGGAACGTGGTATGTGTCGAATATTGTCTTGTCAAGCTCATCGGGTCCGATGAATGTGCCTGTTGCGGCAACGCCGTCAACCCAGTCTTCCGTTGCGGAGACAAATTCTTCATCTTCTCCGTCCTCGCACCAGTCTGTGAAGCCGACCTTAATATAATTAAGCTTTGAACATTCTCTGAACATTCCCAAATAGCACCCCTCGACAAGCTCTGTTGCAGGAAGAACAGGGGCAGTTTCAAGGTTTTGGCAATCAAAGAACATCTGTTTATAGCATGACGGTGCAAGTGTTGTTGCCGGAAGCTCAGGTGCAGAAATCAAGCCATTGCAACCGCGAAACATTCCTGCATAGCAGTTGTCAGCAAGTTCAGTTGCGGGAAGTTCAGGTACTGCAGTAATTTTGTCACAGTTTCCAAACATTTCCTTATAGCATGAGTCGGCAAGTGTTGTTGCCGGAAGCTCAGGTGCTGCTTTAAGAGCTGTACAATGCATAAACATTGAGTTATAGCATGAAGGAGCAAGCTCTGCCGCAGGAAGCTCAGGTGCTGCTTCAATGCTTCTGCATGTTTCAAACATGCCGTAGTAACAATCATAAGCAAGCTTAGTTGCGGGAAGTTCAGGTGCCGTTTCAAGTTTTTTGCAATTTCTGAACATGTATTTATAACAAAGCGGTTCCATAACCGTTGCAGGCAGGTCATACGCGGTTGTCAGGGCTGAACACCGTTCAAACATTGATTCGTAACAGCTTTCAGCAAGAGCTGCCGCAGGAAGCTCAGGTGCTGCTTCAAGACTTGTGCAGCCAGCGAACATATCTTTATAGCAACTCTTCGCAAGCGTTGTTGCGGGAAGCTCCGGTGCTTCCTTAAGACTTGTACAGCCACAGAACATATCCATATAGCACATTGTTGCGAGCGTTGCTGCAGGAAGCTCAGGTGCTGTTTCAAGTTTTTCACACCCAAAAAACATGAATGAATAGCATTTAACAGCAAGCTCTGTTGCCGGAAGTTCAGGCGCCGTTTCAAGATTCGGGCAGTTATCAAACATACCGTTATAGCAGCTGGTTGCCATTTTTGTTGCAGGAAGTTCAGGTGTTGCCGTTAAGCTCTTACAGCCTTGGAACATAGTAGTATAGCAATAATCCTCGAGTTCGGTTGCAGGAAGCTCAGGTGCTTTTTCAAGCTTTTCACAATTAAAGAACATACTCGCATAGCAGTTGTCAGCAAGCTCTGTTGCCGGAAGTTCAGGCGCAGCAACAAGATTTGTACATCTGATGAACATATTCTTATAACAATACCTGTTCAGTTTTTCAGATAGAAGAGTCAGATTCTCTGCAGAAACCAACGATGTGTTTCCTTGAAACAAATAGTTAAAACAACTTTCCGGCGCAGTCATAACTTTACCGGTTTCGTTGAGAAGAGTTGTAACATCACCGCTTACATTGTATTTACCTGTTCCGCCAAAGTATATATAATCATCGAAAGTACTGAATAGTCCGCTTGTCCCTTTGAAATAAACCTTATCACCAGTATGTGCAAGCGTAACGGATAAAATATTTTCAACTCTGACAGTATCCGGATTTCTGTCAGCATACGTTGAAATATCAGGCCATTCAACTGCCGTCCATGTTTCACCGTCAGTACTGTAAAACAGGTCAGGTAACAGAATCCACTTGAGATATCTTGTATCTAAACTGCAGTTAACTGTAACGCTCGAATTATCCTCAAGTGCTGTAAAGGTGAGGTAATCGGGTTCTATCGGTTTGACAGCGCCGCAGGCTGTGCATATGTCATCGGAATAAGTGTGGGCGGCAGGCTCAACATATTCATTGCAGGCTGAGCAGAACTGTGAATGCGTGCCGTTGCCGTTGTCCTTATAATCACCGTCAACAAAGGTGTGAAGCGGAACGTATGTGTAATCTCCGAATGTACTCATCTGACCTTCGATTATCGACTCGTCATTGTCGCAGGTGAAATATACCGTTTCAAGTGCATAACAAGCTGAAAATGTATCTTCGGCAATCGAGTTAATATTATCGCTCATTGTTACACTTACAAGATTCTCACACCGATAAAATGCATCTTCTTCAATACTTACAACGCTGTCAGGAATTGTTATACTTGTAAGTCCTTTACAGTTGGAGAATGCACCATTGCCGATGCTTACAACACTGTCGGGAATTGTTATATCCGTAAGACCTGTACAGCCCCAGAATGCAAAACTTCCTATGCTTTCAACACTATCAGAAATTGTTATGTTTTTCAGTCCCGAGCAGCCGTAAAACGCCTCAGCGCCAATGCTTGTTACCGTGTCAGGAATCGTAACATTTGTCAGCCCTGAACAGTTCCCGAAAGTCCCCTTTATATTTGTAAGATATTTCGGTATTGTTATTTCTGTAAGCCCTGAGCAACCGTAAAAAGCGTAATCTCCAATGGCTTCAACATCTTCGGGTATTGTTATTTCCGTAAGTCCTGAACAGTTGGAAAATGCCCATGAGCCAATACTTGTAACGCTGTCGGGAATTGTTATTTCCGTAAGTCCCGAGCAACTGGAAAAAGCTGAGCTTTCAATAGTTGTTACACTGTCGGGGATTGTAATGTCTGTGAGACCCGGGAAGTCAAAAAATGCGCAAAACCCAATACTTGTGACACCGTTCGGGATGGTTATGCTTGCGTTTACTGTACAGTAGCGAAATGAGAATGAGCCATAATATATGACAGTATCGGGAATCGTTATGCTTGTTATACCTGTACAGCCCCAAAATGCTTGATTGCCAATGCTTGTAACGCCGTCAGGAATTGATACACTTGTTAACTGTGTGCAATTCTGAAAAGCATAATAGCCGATACTTGTAACACCGTCAGGAATAATGACGCTTGTAATGGTTTCATTTTCCAAAAATACACGGTCTGCGATTTTCTTTACTCCGTCCGGGATTACAACATCGCCGCCGGGGCCGTTGTAGGCGGTGAGAACGCCGTTTTCATCAATTACAAATTCATCCTCCGCAAATGCGGTAATGCCCGCGAAAGGTACAACGCCGAGTACCATTGTAACAGCAAGAATGATACTCAGAATTTTACTGAATTTTTTCCTCATTTATTCTTCCCCCGATTTTTATTTTAACCGTTTTATTTTATCATTTCAGGAAAAAAATGTCAACAAATCCGCCGATATATTGCTGTGGATTCACATTAAAAAAAACAACGGAAAACTTTGGTCCTCCGCTGTCAGTCCTCATTTTTACCGCATACGTTGAAGTACGCACAGAAAAAGACGGAGCAGAGAGTATAAAGCTCTGCCCCGTTTGTGTTAAATATTAAAATCTGAAAATGCTGCAAATAAACCGAAGAATGGTTTCGACAAACTCCGTAAGCATGCGGAATCCGTTAACCTGTGCGGGTTCTTCCGCTTCTGCCGGTATACTGTCGGCAGGTGTTTCCGCTGCTGTTTCTTCAGTAATCTCTGTTGTTTCCGCTTCAACCGTCTGGTCAATAATACTCAGATATTCCGCATAAACTGAGCTTGTGTTATGCAGCTCGTCAGAATTCTTGCTCTGGTCAACATCCGCAAGAAGCACGCCCGCCTGCTGAAGCAGTTCGACATCAAGCCCGTCAATAACGCCGTCATGATTGCAGTCGGCAGCGGCGTAAACCGCTTTGCTGACATCAGCCTCCGTCAGCATTCCGTTTGCGAGACAGTTTACTATTGCTGCGTCTGTACCGTCATACCAGCTGTCGCCGTTGACATCGCCGAATACAACCGCTGTATATACAGACTGTCTGCCGTCATAGGAAAGCGTTACAGTTGAGCCGGTACCCATATATCTGCATGTCGGCTGATAAGAAACCGAAGCATAATCGGAATTGAATTTTCCGTTCAGCTCCTCGGGAAGTGTGGGCTTTTCAAAGCCGTAAATCAATCCCTCTTCGGGTTCAAATCTTGTAAGCTTGCCGCCGCAGTCGATAATCGAATCGCGAAGGCCCTCAATATAGCTGTCGCTCTGCTTTGTGATTCGCTCGGATTCCATCAAATCAATAAAGCTCTTTGCGTTATTCATTGCAGTCGTAAACTCGCCCATCACAGGCTGCGAATAATCTGCTCCGAGGTCATTGCTGAGCTGTGCATATTTATCCTTCAGGGATTTAATGTCGACCTCTTCCCACGAAGTATTGGCAAAGCAGTAAACAGCGTTGTTATGCGTGCTTGTATTTTTATTGAGGTCAGCAGGAATATCGGGTGACTCGAGAGCGCCGCAGACTCTGCCGCTGCCCGAGGTTGTCGTTCCGAAGGAGATTCCCGTAATTGCGGGACCGGTGTAAATATCCTTTGAATAGCAAAAATAAATATAATCACCGCCGGCGCCCTTGTTCAGGTCAGTGGAAACACGCGAATAGCTGCATGCTTTTCCGTTGATATTCAGTGAAAACGAGCCGGCGCTGAAATCGGAAGCGCCCGAATAGAAACGGATATCCTTTATCGCCTGATTATAATCCTTTGTTGTCTTATAACCCAGATAGACGCAGTTACCGTCCGCGCCGCTGTTGAGGTCGTAATCAACAATGGTATAGCCGCTTAAGGTTAAGTTCGCTTTAGCTGTGGATTTAAGAGAAGCCTGCGCAATTTTTATATCAGAAATGTATGTACCGCTGTCGGGATAACGGTAATATCTGTCCGTAGTTTCACTGTAACCGGAGAAAATATAGGAATAATACTCTGTGTATTTTACTGCGTGTGATTTGTAAGTCGTTGTATCGTTCTCGTTAAGCTCAATAACACCGTATCCGCGCGCATTGTCATCGCCGTAGGATTCAAAAGTCATGCCGGGCATCTGGATAAAATCAATACCCTGCCAGTGACCTACAAAGCTGTTTGAATGATCGTGACCGGTTACGACACCGATGACGTCACCTCGATTTTTGAGAACGTTAAATTCTCCGCTGTTTACATTTGGAGGACAGGGCCACTCACCGAGATAACCCTGTGCGTTTTCATTAAGCTGAAGAATATAGTTCTTCCCGAGATATGATTTGGATCCGCTTGGGCTTTCAACAAGGCAGTTGTATATTTCAGGCAGACAGATATGCTGGAAAACAAGAGAATTGACCTTATGGCCCTCCTGCGCCTCAAGCGCAGCGTCCGTACGTGCAAACCAGTCAAGCTGATCCTGATGAACATTATCATAGCCGCTTCCCGATGAAGGGTACATATTTGAGTCAATTATCCACAGGTTAAAAGCGATATCATTGCTTCCGTCCGAGGAATAAATCGGAATATTGCAGTTGCCGTAACCGTAAATGGAGCTGTCGGCGTTATATGTAAGACATCTGCCGAGACCCATATATACTCCGTGCATATAATCCTTGGCAAGATCCTCTGCATCGTGATTGCCGAAGGTATAGGCATACGGTATATTGCGGTCAATAAGAGGCTGAATTATAGCCTTTGCGCCCTTTTCAAATCTGGATTTTGTGCTGACATGGACATTATCGCCCGTAAAAACAACCATATCGGGTTTTTCGTAATCAAGCGCCTGTCCGATATACTGAATCATTTCAGAATGAGGGGACTCATCGTCCTGTGTGTCGGCAAAAACAACGATTTTAAATGTGCCGTCAGAACGGAACCTCATCCGATTGCCGTCCTCTGCCGAAGATATCATACTGAAGCATGAAAGCATAAGTATAACGGCAAGAACAAGTGAAAGTGCCTTTTTGGAAAAGTTCATTCAAATGCACCCTTTCTGTCCGAAAACAATTTTCTGCAAGATAATATTATACTTTATTCTTTATAATCCGGTCAATATGCAATAATTTAAAATCGCCGAAACAATCTGAAGCGATTTATAGTGTTAACTGACAAAAATTGCTTATTAATACAGCTGACTGCGTCAGTTTGCTTTATACACTCTTACATAGTCAACAATGAACTTTGCGGGGAATGTGTTTTCGGGATTATCAAGAACCTCGGGATGCTCCTCGCCGTTTATCCTTACCTGACAGGTAAGAAGCATAAAGGCAGGGTCAGAGGTAGCGCCGTTGGAGCTTCTGCCCGATTCCTTGCCGTCAATGTAGAAAATAAATTCTTCCCCAGCCCACAGAACGCCGTAGGTGACATATTCTTTATAAATATCCTTATTAATACGGTACTTGCCGACAATTTCGCTCTTGAAATTGTCTGTTTCGGGCTGATATTTATGTACGGTATTTATGGTGCTGTTCTGATGCTTCTGACCGTAATAGAAAGACTCCATGACATCTATTTCGGTGTATTCCATATGACGGCCGTTTTCGTAATGCCTCTCACCCGATGTCATCATCCAGAATGCAGACCACATGCCTTTTGCCGAAGGCACAATGCAGCGGCATTCAAAGTAACAGCCGGGTTTAAAGCTGCTGTATGCTTCAGTGTTTTCTATTCCGCCTGTGTACCAACCTGCGCCTTTCGGACCGTCTTCAAGATATTCTGTTGACATTATCAGATTTTCGCCGTCAAAGGAGAGCATGCTTTCATCGAATATTTCTCCCGTTCCGAGGCTCGACCTCTCCTGCCAGACATCCTTGTTGAGACTGTCGCCGTCGAACTCATCACTGAAAACAAGCGAGTAATCGTTTAAATTAATTTCATCTCCGATAATCGGACCGGGAGTATCAAAAAGGATAACTCCGAAAAGCTGAAATACTGCCATAACAGCCGCAAAGAAAGCTTTCAGCTTTAACGTAAAAAACAGAGTAACAGCTTTTGAAAGCTGTCCGGGAATTGCCACAAGTGCTGACATCTGACGAACTGCAAGCTTGGCAAGTAATGATTTAAACATATTATCACCTCAAAAAATATATCATATACAGATATTTAATCAAAACAGAATTTATATATCAACCCAGTCTGTTTTCAGGTCTTTATACACCCTGCATTTCATTGCAGTAAATTTTAAAACACAGTAATCGGGGTCGGTCTTGCCTTTCTTATAGAACATGGTATCGCCTGCACGCCAGATTTCGTCTTTGACGCTCTGTTCCGTCAGCACCTGCATTGTGCCGACAAGCATAACGCCCGTATAGCTGAACCGTCCGCGCTTATAAAAATAAATGCATGCCTTTTCATTCGCGTTATACTGCGCCGCTCTCATGGAAGATGTGTTCGTTGTAAAATAAAAGTCATTGCCGTCAATTTTTCGCGGCGAAAGCATGGCTTTCGTATTAGGGAAACCGTCCCCGTCAACAGATGAAATCATTGCCGTTTTCTGCTCTCTGATAAACTCAAAAACCTGTTCCTTTGTCATAGGATAACCCCCTTAAGAATCAAATGTCCGGTATCTCCAGATTTGCACCGTTCTGCTCTGCGGACTGACTTGCGATTATTCCGGGAAGGGACATCTTAATTGCAAAATCCACATCAAGAACGGGCTTTTTGTTCAGCAGCACACAATCAACAAAATCCGCAAACATCCGCGAGTCACCGCCGCCATGCCCGAAAGCATCGGCGTTGCCGTACTCGTCGAGATATGCTGTTGCTACGGGTA
>JAZUDP010000046.1:0-8373 GCA_045639705.1 Acutalibacteraceae bacterium | reverse complement strand
TCACCGCGGGTATGCCCATTCTTGCCGTTGAGCAGATTGAGGGATATTTTCCTTATACAGGCACTGCCACAAGGGACAAGCCGCTGTTTGCGCTGCGCATCAGGGGCGAAAGCATGATTCAGGCAGGCATTCTTGACGGAGACCTTGTTATTGTCGAAAAAACTCCGTTTGCACGCAACGGCGAAATTGTCATTGCGCTTATTGAGGATGAAGCAACCTGCAAAACATTTTACAAAGAAAACGGTCATTACCGTCTTCAGCCCGAAAACGATACCTATGAGCCGATTATAGTTGATGAATGCTCAATTCTCGGCAAGGTTGTCGCAGTTATGAGATATTATTGATTTTTGTTCCGAATCAACAAAAACGCTTTGTTTTTTGAAAGCAAAGCGTTTTTTCTATTGTAAAAAAGAAAAAAGTGTGATATAATTTAAAAAATATTGTCCCGGAGGAATGATAATGAAAAAAGCAGTATCCGTTTTTTTGACGCTGCTGATGCTGTTTGCTTTTGCTTTGCCGTGTTTTGCGGAAAATCCAGCAAAATTCAGTATAAATATCCTTTCCGAAAATGATAAGGAGCTTATTATTTCGGTAGATTATGACGGCGGAAGCAGTTTTCAGAATATTGACCTTGAGCTGAAATACGACAGCAAGAAGCTGAAACCGACAGAAGCGAATGACGGCGATGGCTTAACGGCATTTGCGATGTACGCAAAAAGAAACGACGGAAACTCAATATCCATGATTAATAAGGATAAAAATCCGATAAAGGGCGTTATGGCGGCCACAATTCCGTTCAAGGCCGTTCAGGGCAAGGACCTGTTTCAGATAAAGTTTCAGAAGCTTTCAAAATTCACTGCAGGCGGAGCTGATTTATCTCTTAAGCTTACAAACTGTCAGCTGGATTACGCGAATATAAAAACCGAGATTAAAACTCCGTGGGCAAACGGGTCCGCGGCCTCTGCTTCCGATAAAGCGGATACAACGGTAAAAACAAACGCCCCGGCGCCTGACAAAAATACTCCCAATACCACCCCTGTAACCGGTGAAAGCAAGCCGACGGAGCAGCAGAGCGTCGTTACGGCAACTGATGCGGATGAGACTGTTTCAGCTGAGCTTCCTGACGAAAACGGAACGGTTTCTGCGCAGAATACGGATCCGGAGAATACAGGCAGTGAAAAAAATATTAAAAAGGCTGTAATGATTCCCGCGATTGTAATATGTGTTTTATTTGTTGCGGTTGCGGCAGTCGTTTTTATAAGCAGGAAAAAAGAAAACAGTAAGGAGAGCTAATTATGAAATTTCAGTATCTTTATCTCGCTTTAGCACTGGTATTCAGTGTGGCGTATTATTTCATCTGCAAGAAATTGGTTTTCAGTAAGCATGTTCATTCGCAGACCCTTATTAAATCAATGACCATTAACATGGTTCTCAATATTATTGTAACTCTTGTGTTTGCGCTTTTCATGTTTGCAAAGGACGGAGCGATATTCGAATTCCTTCTCAGAACACCCGATATAAAACGCAAGGCGATTATGGTTCTTATTGTTGCGCTTTATATCATTGAAATTGCAACAGTTATCGTCGGCGCAAGAATCAGCGTCAAGCGAAAGGGTCATAAAAATCTTAAGCTTGAAAGAATCCTTGTTTCGGATTTTACCGTAACGGCTGTATGCGCAGGTCTTTGCACTGTAGGACTTATTATTGTTATATTCTTCATCAATTAAATAAAATATGCAATTAAAAACGGCGCTTCGTATGAAGTGCCGTTTTTGTTTGAGTTTTATTTTTCTTCCTTTTCCTCTTTCTTTTTGCTGAAAAGAATTTTATCAACAGGGAAGTAGAGGAAAAACTGTACCGCGGAGCAAATCATTGTTGCGGCGTTTGCCGAAAGGTCGTCGCCGAGGCTGAATTTGCTGATGAACATATCCTTAAGCACGGGATTAAGCCAAGCGGAGAAGCATATAAGAGCAACTGTAAATACAATGTAAATCGGAAGTGTTACCGCAATGTTTGCGCTTGAATTAAAGGTTTTGTCACGGTTTACAAAGAACGAAACAATCTGAGCGATTATGTTTGCGGTATTGTTTACGATGAAGTATCCGAGGCCGCCCGATGCCGCTGTGACCGTAAATACAAGCCAGTGAAAATCGGGGTCACCCTCAACCGTGTAAAGGTCGGCAATTGCGGGTATATACTTGAGTGTGTTCAGCAGAACGAACTGAACAATCATGGCAATCAGAGAAACAAAAATGAATTTTACAAACTGCCAGAGCGTTTTTACGCCGCTGCCTTTTTCTTCTGCGGATTTATCAATGTTTTTAAGTCCCATAAGCTTTCACTCCTGTTATTTTAATAAACCCATTTTATCATTATTTTTGCATTAAATCAATATACATATTGATTATTTTATAGGAATCATCAGCATAGTTTTATTTTCAAGATAATCGGCGCTCAGCCCGTTTTCCTCCATGATTTCCTCAACGGTTGTGTTATAGTGACGCGCTATGTCCCACACGCTTTCACTGCCGGAACAGAAATAAACGGTCAGAGAGGATTTTTTATCTTTTTTGCCTGTTCCGTCCGATACCGAAAGAGATGTAAGCACCTTTTCTTTGGCATGGCTGAAAACGAGGGCGGAGAGATTTATTTCAGCCTTGAATTCAGCCGCTCCGCTGCTGTCAAGAGAGCAGGAGAACCCGCTGACGGCTGCTTCTGGAACACACGAAATATCTTCCGCTTCGCCGTTGATTGCGTGAGAGTATTCAAATTCCGCTTCTCTTTCGCATGAGACCGGCGTTCCTTCAGAATCGATAATGATAAGACAAAGCGGAATTTTGCCCTTAACGGTCATTTTTCCGTCGTTGAAGCTGCTTCTGACCTCCGGCTCTGACAGAACGCAAGCGTATATTTTCTGCGGCTTCAGCGAAGAAATGTCGATATCCTGCTTTATGCTGAAGGCGTCGGACAGACTGTCGGTGATTTTCATAAAATCAATAAGGCTGTAATCTGTGCTGATTTCCGACTGCGTGGAATATGCGTCGGTTACCGTGCTGACCGAATCGGCCTCGTATGCGGTAATGCATGCGCAGACCTCGGCATTTATGTTCATGTATCTGTACTCGCCGTCGTTGTCTGTTTTCGGCTCGGCATTAAGCTGACGGATGTTCAGCGATATATCGGTTTTGCAGCTGTCACTGAAATCCGCCGCCTCGGCAACCTCGCTGAAGGGAAGACTGCATCCCAGAACGGCGGATTCGCCGCCTTCCGTATCCGGACAGTAGGTTATTCTTACGGCAAGCTCACCTTTGATAAGAAGCTTGCCCTTTATCATTTTTGTTTCGTTCACAAGCGGCGCGGCAAAGCAGCTTATAACCTTGCCGATTCCCGGCATTGTCTCACCCACAGCCTCAACGGAAGAAAGCTGAAAGCATTTGCTGACGGCTGCGGCAGCACTGCTGATATCAATGCCTTTTCTTTTTAACTGTATTCCTTCGCCCAAAGCCGAGGAGATAACCGTATTGCTGCCGGTCCCGTAAACTCTGAAATGAAGGCTGACAATACCGTGAATGTCGATTCGGCGTCTGCTGACCGCGCGGCAGTTGACATAATCCGTTTTTGCGGTACAGGCAAGCGAAGCGCCGTCATACGCGGACGAAAGCTCCGCATATCCTGAAAACGGATAGTCTGTCCTGTAGGAGCAGACATTGTTTTTTTCATCCGCATAAATAACGGTTATTTTTGCGTTCCCGTCTGCCGAGGCACGGTCGCCGACGATTTTTGAACCGGTAATATCTGCCTGAACCGTGCATTTGAGAATGCGCATTATGTCCGGACAGTAATCGGGCAGGCTGATATCACTGTCAACAGCCTGTTCGCGGCAGCCGTCAAAAAATATTTTTTTCGTTCCGAAGCTTTTGGTCGTTAGTTCAATGCTCATATAAATAACCTCTCTTTAAAAATCTGGTTACAGTATTATATGAACGGATGTATTTTTCTATGACTCAGCCGGAGCTGAAATATTTAATAATTAAACTGTTGTTAAATTCCAGCCTTTTTCGGTTCTGATAAGATTTGTTACCGATGTGCGCTCTGCGGCTGTGAGGCTGGTTGAAAGCGCATGCCCCGAAAAAGTGACGGTAGCCGTAGTTCCGCCGAAAAGACCGTTCGCAATGCTGAAAATGCTTTCTTTTGAAAGGTTTATTGACGCGCTGAAATCAATGTTGGCTTTTATTGAGCTTTCGGAAAATCTGATTTTTTCAAGGCTTGTGCATAAGGCAAAGGTTGCGGGAAACGAGGCACAGCTGTTTGCGTTTATTGTACCCGAAATTTCCCTGAGGGCGTAGCAGTTTGCAAAGCTCTGCGTCATATTCCGTACTGAATTCAGATTCCCTACGGCAATATATTCAACAGACCTGCTGTTCAGAAAGGCATAGTCCATAGTCTGACAGCTTGAAAGGTTTTCGAAATATGCATTCTTTAAGGATGAACAGCCTTCACAGATATTGTTTATTGTGGTTACGGCGTCGGTATCAAGCAGTCTGAAATCCGTAAGATTTGTCCTTGAAGAGAAGAACGAGTTAAGACTGGTTATGTTAGGCATGCTCAGTCCGATGCTTGTAACATAATTGTCTATTTTGGCTGAATTCAGAGCGGTCAGTGAGTCCAGATATATCATGGGAAGCTCATATAACTCAGAACCTCCGTTCCATATCTGATTGCTGAATGAAGTTTTTCCGCGCAAAGCCGTATCGATAAGATCCCAGCAGTGAGCTTTTTCCGCGTTTACGGCAATCTGAGCCTGAAGTGCCGAAACCGCGGCATTGTGGGCGTTTTCAGCAACCGAAGCCTCATAATTCAGCTGAGCGATTTCAGCGTCCTTCTGCATTCTGACTGCTTCTGTATTTGCCTGCTCAGCAGCAATCTGAGCGTTAAGCTCAAGCACTCTGCTGTTGTGCGTATGGTTAAGCGCCTGAATCTCGCTGTTGTAATCGGCAAAGGCTCTGTTCCTTGCCTCGGTTCTGAAACGGTCAAAAATAGTTTCGGTAGGGGAGAGCTGACGGCAGAACTCCGGCAGAAGGCTTGCCGATACCGCAATACTGACTTTTTTTGAGGTAAGGACAGCCTCGTCCTCATACGCTATAACAGCAAGCTCAAATCCGTTTGTATTTCTGAGAACCTCCCACGGAACGGTTACACAGCTTAAGTGAATGTCAAGCACATAGTACTTATTGTCCGAGCCTTTGAAAACAGCGGCTTTTGTACCGAAAATCCGCCAGCTTCTGTCAAAATGAAAACGAAGGTTGACGGTTTCGTTCGAATCGGCGGCAATTGAAAATTTATCCGCGCCGAGAATATTCTGTCTTTCAAGACTTAATTCATATGTTATCATTCAATTTCTCCTTTTCCCTTAGCATCCCCACATACCATTATAGAGAACATTTGTTCACTTTGTCAACTGTTTTTTTACTTTACATTCATTAAAAAATGGTGTATCATAATACAGTAAAATTTCGGAAAAAGAGGTATTGGCTATGGAAATGGTAAAGCTTACGCCGTCTGTTGCGGATAATATCTGGGGCGGTACAAGACTTATAACTGAATACGGTATAAAGACGGATAAAAATCCTGCGGCGGAGGCATGGGTGCTTTCATGTCATCCCGCAGGACCTTCAACAGTTCAGAACGGCGAATTCGCAGGCAGAACACTTCAGGAGGCGTTTCTTGCCGATAAATCCATCTGCGGCAGAAAGGGCGAGCGCTTCGAATTTTTCCCGCTGCTGATAAAGTTTATCGACGCGAAGCAGAACCTTTCAATTCAGGTTCATCCCGACGACGAATATGCAATGCGTGTCGAGGGCGAATACGGCAAAACGGAAGCCTGGTATATTCTTGACTGCGACCCCGATGCTGAGCTTATTCTCGGCTTTAACCGTGAGGTCAGCGTTGAGGAGTTCAAAAAGGCTGCTCAAAGCGACGAGATGATGAACATCTGCAATAAAATCAAGGTTAAGAAGGGCGACCTTTTCTTTATTGAGTCGGGTACGATGCACGCTATCTGCAAGGGAATTCTCCTTGCGGAGGTTCAGCAGAATTCAAATACAACCTACAGAATCTACGATTACGGCAGACTCGGCAAGGACGGCAAGCCCCGCGAGCTTCATGTTGACAAGGCTGCCGATGTCACAAAACGCTGCCCGCCCGAAATAAAGGACGCTTCCGAACGCAGAACAGAAAAGCTTGACGGCGCCGTAAAAACCGAGCTGACAACCTGCGACCTGTTCACAATGTATAAGCTCGATGTTGACGGAAAATATACAGCCGCTGCCGATGATGAGTCGTTTGTTTCTCTCCTTTGCCTTGAGGGCGATGGCAGGGTTAAATGCGGCGAAACCGAGCTGACAATGGTTAAGGGCGAAAGCATCTTCATTCCGGCTTCAGGCGGTGAATTTACGGTTGAAGGCAAACTCGAAATCCTCGAAAGCACATTATAAAATTCAGAAAGACCTTTGCTTGCGCAAAGGTCTTTTGCGTATATAAATTTATTACAATTCTATGAGAGATTTTCTGTTTCTGCCCGTCTAATAAGTGAAAATGCATTTTCGGAAAGGAGAAAAACCGATGGACAACGGTGCTGAAAGCTATAAGCGGTATCTTGACGGCGATGACAGCGGAATGGTTGAAATCATCCGCGACTACAAGGACGGACTGACGCTGTACCTTAACGGATACGTCCGCAATATTTTTACTGCCGAGGAGCTTATGGAGGAAACTTTTTTCCGACTTATGACCAGAAAGCCGAAATTCAGCGGCAAAAGCTCCTTTAAGACATGGCTGTACGCAATCGGACGCAACCTTGCGACGGATTATATGAGAAAGAATTCACGTTTCAGCATATCCGACGAGTCGCAGACGCTGACCGAAGTCGCCGAGGAGGAAAGCGTTGAAGCCGCGTACCTTAAAGAGGAGAGCAAGGTCAGACTTCACAGAGCGATGAAAAATCTGAAACCCGAATATGAACAGGTGCTTTATCTGATTTACTTTGAAAACTGCTCCAACGGGCAGGCTGCGAGGGCCATGAAAAAGAAAAAACGTCAGATTGAAAATCTGATTTACAGAGCGAAAAAGGCTCTGAAATCGGAGCTTGAAAAGGAGGACTTCAGCTATGAAGGATTGTAATGAAATTGCATCGGAGCTTTTTGAAAGGCGCGATGAATATGTTAAAGAGAAGAAACGCAGGACAAAAAGAGTGGCTGCCGCAGGTGTTTCCGTGCTTTGTGCCGCGGCGGTAGCTGTCGGCGTCGGAGTGTGGAAAAACGCTGACAATAAAAAGCCGCAATCGTCAGACGTCTCTTATTCGGAAATAACCGTTCCCGATGCTGACGGCAAAAAGCTCAAGGTAATAACGTCTTATCCGTCAAACGCAACGGCGTGCTATGCTTCACCCGAAAACGGTACATTCTTTTGCACAATGGAGGTTGACAGCGCGTTAAAGGAGTTAAAAGAAAGCGGGGAAGATACCGCATTTCTCGTACAGATGTGGGTTTTCCACGACAGAAACACCGTTAACAGCTCCGAGCTTATGAACGAATGTGAACGCCTGTCAAAGCTCGGTTATAAGTTTTATAACATTCCCGTATGGGAATATCACGGATATCCCGATGTGACGCGCATTTACCGTGACCAGATTGCAGGTCTGCTGACTCTTGAGCAGCTTGAGAATTTCGATTTTAAGAATGAATACGGATATTTCTTCGACTTTATCCACAACGGAGACTCAAGCCCCGTGAACATAGCTGACTTTGAGCCTATGACATTTTACCCGACAGATGAGCAGGTGTCCCTTGACGCGCCCGAAAACGGCAGCTTTTCCTGCTCGACGGAGGTAGGTAACGCGATAAAGACCGCAAGCGGAAGCGAAAAAGAGACGGCAACATTTTTCGTGCGGATGGATGTTTTCCGTGATGAGAAAGCGGCTGACCAATCCGTGCTTATGAGTGAATGCGAACGGCTGTCAAAGCTCGGATATAAGTTTTATACCGTTCAGGTTTATGAGCTTCAGGACGGAAAATATGTTTACCACGACGAGGTCGCAGGCCTGCTTACTCTCTCCCAGCTTCAGAAATTTGATTTGAACACAGAATACGGCTATTATTTCGACTTCATCACTATGGGCGATTCAACTTCCGTAAGCATTGACGAGGACTGTGAACCGCTGACGTTTTAACTGGCGATTAATAGAAAAGCATATAATTTTTAAAAGCAAAATATAAAGCAGTTTTAAGAAAAATCATAATTTGATTATCTTAAAACTGCTTATTTTATTTATTATTTTGCTTTTTCGGTCTGTGCTAAACGGCACAGGCTTGCAAG
>JAZUDP010000045.1:0-11243 GCA_045639705.1 Acutalibacteraceae bacterium | reverse complement strand
AAGTCTGATGAAAACTGAGAAAGAATCCCTCCACCGCCATTCGGCGGTCCTACCCCTTGTCACTTCGTGACATTCCCCTTGCAGGGGATGCCCTTTAGGGCAAGGGAGGCGGGGCAACATCAGAATTTCAGCTCGACAATTACCAATTTGTATATATCTTACGGCTCGCGCACGGCAACATAATTCTGATTATTTCCAACCCGGCGCACGACCGCAGGTACTGCGGATGACGGATTCTTAATCAGTTAATCCTGCCGAAAGGCTTGATTATAAAATATTTTTTTAGGAGAGTGCTTTTTGAAAAAGTACAGAACATTGGAGATTGCCGCAGACCCTGAGGTTTGCTGACAGTCAGACAAGCCTCCCGCGTATGCATTGAAGTCAACAATTTTCAGGAGGAAAAATAATGAATACAAATGACTGTGTTATTCGTTTGGAAAAACAGGAAGAATACAGAGAAGTTGAAAACCTCATCAGAGAGGCGTTCTGGAACGTTTACCGACCGGGCTGCAGTGAGCATTATGTGATTCATATGCTCCGCAATGACCCCGATTTTGTCAGGGAACTTGATTTCGTCATGGAGCAGAACGGTACAATTATCGGGCAGAATATGTTTATGAAGACGGTGATTGACGCCGATGACGGCAGAACAGTCCCGATTCTTACAATGGGTCCCATTTGCATCACGCCGGAGCTGAAACGCAAAGGCTACGGCAAAAAACTGCTTGATTACTCTTTGCAGAAAGCGGCGGATATGGGCTTCGGCGCTGTTCTCTTTGAGGGAAATATCGGTTTCTACGGCAAGAGCGGTTTTGATTATGCCGAAAAATTCGGTATAAGATATCACGACCTGCCCGAGGGTGCGGACGCTTCATTCTTTCTCTGTAAAGAGCTGATTAAGGGATACCTTGACGGTGTTACGGGAGTCTATCAGACCCCGCAGGGCTACTATGTTGCCGACCCGGATGTTGAGGAATTTGACAGGAGCTTTCCTGTTAAGGAAAAGCTGAAGCTTCCGGGACAGCTGTTCTGAACGAAAAGGCGGAGAACTGATACTGATGTATCGGCTCTTCGCCGATTTTTTATTGTATTCTCAGTTGAAATAAACGCAGATATCTGCTAAAATTATTACAAATACTGTACGGAGGTATAGCCATGAGATTTGAAATGAAGAACGCGCCTGCAAACGCAGAGCAGGTTTTTACATACGGCGATGTCAGAATAAGCGTAATTACGGAAAGAATTCTCCGCGTTGAAAAGGGAGCCTTCTGTGACAAGGCAACACAGATGGTTGTATGCCGCGACTTTGCGCAGGTAAGCGCAAAAGCTGTGAAAAATCACAATTTTGTTATTATTACTGCGGGCAGGGGAGCTTTCAGAGTAAATCTTTCTACCCTCGAAGCCGAAGCAAAGCAGGGTAAAAAGTGGGCTATGCCCTCCAATAAAACCAATCTCGGCGGTACTGCAAGAACTCTTGACGGAACCTTCGGTGTACTCGGCTCATGGAAAACGAAGAAGGAGCATACCGACCATTTCTGCCTCGGTCATATCAGAAAGGGCATCTTCTCCTCAAACGGTGTTGCGGAAATTGATGACAGCAAATCCTTCCTTTTCAACGAGGACGGCAGTATTTCCGTCAGAGACGGGAAATGCACCGATAAATATATATTTGCGTTCGGCGACGATTACCTCGGCGGGCTTAAGGAATTCTATGCTCTCTGCGGTTCAACGCCTTTGCTTCCGAAATATGCTCTGGGCAACTGGTGGAGCAGATACTATGCCTACAGCGATAAGGAATACCTTAAGCTGATGGACGATTTTGAGTCGAAGAATATTCCGTTTACCGTTGCGACAATCGACATGGACTGGCATATCGTAAAGAATGTGCCGAAGGATGTTCTTCCGACAAAAATTCAGGGCGCAGGCTGGACAGGCTATACCTTTGAGAAGAGCCTTTTCCCCGATTACAAAGCGTTCCTCAGCAACCTTAAGGGCAGAAATCTTGCCGTAACAATGAATCTGCATCCCCATGACGGCGTAAGATATTTTGAAAAGCAGTACGCCGAAATGTGCGAGGCAAACGGACAGAATCCCGCGACAAAAAAGCCCGTCAGATTCAATCTCACAAATCCGACCTTCCGTGATTCATATTTTGATATCCTGCATCATCCGTATGAAAATGACGGCGTCAATTTCTGGTGGATTGACTGGCAGCAGGGAACAAAGTCAAAGGAGATGCTCGGTCTTGACCCGCTGTGGCTGCTGAATCATTATCATTATCTTGACAACACAAGAAACGGCCGTGACGGTATGATTCTTTCGCGTTATGCAGGCATCGGCTCGCACAGATATCCCGTCGGCTTCTCGGGCGATACCTTTGTCTGCTGGAAGAGTCTTGACCTGCAGCCGTGGTTTACAGCAAACGCTTCGAACGCAGGCTATACATGGTGGAGCCATGATATCGGCGGTCATGTATATAACAACGGTGACAACGAGATTTATCTCCGCTGGGTTCAGTACGGCGTTTTCTCTCCGATTAACAGACTGCATTCAAACAATACCTCAATCTCAAAGGAGCCGTGGAATTTCCCGGATACCGAGGAGCTTGCAATTCAGTATCTGCGCCTGAGACACAGACTGCTTCCTTTCCTTTACACCGCAAATGTCAGAACGGCAAAGGACGGTGTTCCGCTCATCAGCCCCATGTATTATTATGATAAGAGCGAGCTTGCACATGAGAAAAAGTACAAGAATATGTATTATTTCGGCGAACAGCTCATTGTTGCTCCGGTAACAGAAAAGACAAGGGCAGGCAAACCGAATGTCCGCTTCTACATCCCCGAGGGAACATGGACGGATATATTCACGGGCAAAAAATATGAAAAAGGCGAGTATGAAATCTGCTGTCCGCTTGAGTATTATCCCGTTTTTGCAAAAGCAGGCACAATAATCCCCATGCTGCCCGAAAGCGACAACAATTCAATTGAATTCACCGAGCTTACAGTTGATGTCTATGCAGGTCAGAACGATTACACAATGTATGACGATGACGGCGAAAGCATCAGATTTATTCTTGAAAGGGATAAGATTGAGGTCATCCCGTCGGAAAACTGCAGGACGAAGAAGGTTACTGTTATTTTCAGGGATTCCGAAAAAGAAAACGAAATATTCACATTTTAAAGTAAAAACCCGATTGATTCGTCTGAACCAATCGGGTGAATTTTTTGATTATCAGTCAGTAACAGGATACCAGCATGTCCATCTGATAGTGGTATGGAAATTGTTAAACTCAATACCGAGCAGACCGCAGTGGTCAAGATAAACTTCAACATCGTAGCCCCATGTGCCGCTTTCCATTTTGCCTGTCTTGGTGTTGATTTTAACATTTTTTGCATATGCGTTAGGATACTTAAGAACAATACTGTCGTCCTCATAGTGTGCGTTGAGAACGGCAAAATTCTCTTCAACATAAGCGATGAAATCGTCAATACCCTGAACAACGTTGCAAATGTGGCCTACCGTACCTTCATGCTCCTTGCCATTGGGACCGTCAACCTGCTCCTTGGGATAGAGATTGATTACGACATAATCGCCTTCCTTGCGTGCGGTTGCTTTTTTAAGGTCGGAGGCCTGCAAATCCCAGTATCCGCCCGTAAGTGCGCCGTAGGGCTGAGCCCCGAGCTTCATTGCAAGATTAATGGGACTTTTAAGAGCTGATGTCGCACCGGGCAGGTCGCCGACAAGCTGGAACATCTGGTCGGTCTGAACGCCGTCGTGATCTTCCTTTGCCATGCCTGACTTATAACAGGCGACAATCTGCTCAACTGTCCACTTTGACGGGTCGGGGTCAGCCTTGCTGAAATCAAAAGGAATAACATTATTGCTGAGCAGAGGACCGTTATATTTCTGAACGGCAGCTGAAGATGTACCCGAAGAAGCTGTCTGACCGCTTGTGTCATCTGATTCAGCTGAGATTTCTTCTGCATACTCCGTGTCGTTAAATCCTGATGTATCGTCAGATGAGTACTGATATTCGGAAGAATCTTTGCTGTACGATGCGTCAGCTCCGTTACTGCCTGTGCCTGTTTCGTCGGGAGTGCCGGGTGAAACACCTGCCGCGGCGTTTGCTGCAGCGATTTTTGCATCGCTTAATTTCTCGACAGATGAAAATGAGCTGAATGCGACAGCCGCAGTGCAGAGAATTGCAGCAACTGATTTGACAATTTGTGAATCAAGCTCTGTCTTTTTCGGAGCTTTCTTTTCTTCGTTTGACATATTTCCGCCTCCGTTACATTTGATGAATTCTATTATAACACAAATAACCGTTTTTGTCTAATACTTTTTTATGAATGAAGATATGTAAAAAAGGGGCTGCCGCATTTAGATGCAGAAAGCGTTTTCTTCGACCCGAAGCTGTATGAGATACTGCGAGAGGGCGAAAAAACGGTTAGAAAAAGCATTAAAAAACTAACTTAAATTTAAAAGCAGTTTTAAGATTATCAGAAATTGATTTTTCTTAAAACTGCTTATTTTTTTATTATTCAGCTTTTTCGGTCTGCGCTAAATGCAACAGCCCCCTGCATAATTGAATATTTATCTGTAAATTATTTCGCTTCTCTTGGGACCGTTGGAAACCATTGTGATGGGAACACCGATTTCCTTTTCGATGAAGAGAACATAATCCTGTGCTTCCTTGGGAAGCTTGTCAAATTCCTTGATGCCTCTGATATTGCACTTGAAGCCGGGGAAGGTAACAAGAACGGGCTTTGCTTTCTTGAGAAGGTGAGTGTTGGGGAAATCTCTGATAACCTCGCCGTCGATTTCATAACCGACGCAAACCTTGATTTCGTCAAGATAGTCAAGACAGTCAAGAGCTGTGAGAACAACCTGAGTTGCACCCTGTGCCTCAACGCCGTAGCGTGTTGCAACGCAGTCAAACCAGCCCATTCTTCTCGGACGGCCTGTTGTTGCGCCGTATTCACCTGCGTCACCGCCGTGGTTGCGCATCTTGTCGGCTTCCTCGCCGAAGATTTCGCTTACAAATTCGCCTGCGCCTACAGATGAGGAATATGCCTTTGTTACGGCAATGATATCCTTGATTTCATGGGCGGGAATGCCTGCGCCTACTGTGCCGTAGCCTGCAAGTGTTGATGAGGATGTAACCATGGGATAGATACCGAAATCGGGATCCTTAAGAGAACCGAGCTGACCCTCAAGAAGAATATTCTTGCCTTCCTTGACAGCCTTGCGGATAAATGCGCCCGTATCTGCAACGTAGGGCTTAATCATCTCTCTGTATTCCATGAGAGTGTTGAAAAGCTCGTCAACATCAAGGAGCGGCTTGTGGTAAACATGTTCAAGAAGAAGGTTCTTGACCTCGCAAACGCTTTCAAGCTTTTCGCGAAGTTCGTCCTCATAGAAGAGGTCGCATACCTGGAAGCCGATTTTTGCATACTTATCTGAATAGAACGGAGCAATACCGGACTATGTTGAACCGAACTGCTTGACAGCAAGACGTGCCTCTTCATATGTAACAAGAAGAACGTGATAGGGCATCATAATCTGAGCCCTGTCGGAGACAAGAATCTTCGGAGCGGGAACACCCTTGCTTGTGATGTCGTTGATTTCCTTGATAAGCTTGGGAATATCAAGAGCAACACCGTTGCCGATGATGTTTGTTATATTCGGATGGCAAACGCCTGACGGAAGAAGATGCAGAGCAAACTTTCCGTAATCGTTGATGATTGTGTGACCCGCGTTGGCACCGCCCTGGAATCTGATTACAACATCAGCCTGCGATGCAAACATGTCTGTGATTTTACCTTTTCCTTCGTCGCCCCAGTTGGCGCCGACAATAGCTCTTACCACTTTAAAAGCACCTCCATAAATTTATGGGAAAACGTACTCTCCCAAATAACGATTTATTATAGAATAAAAAACACTGTTTTGTCAATGTGCTTAATGTACAATATTATTTATTTTTATTTCATTTTTTGTGCGACTTGTTTTTGAAATATGATTGTGATATAATTAATCCGAATTTGATAATGGGGGTTGTTATGTGAACTCAGATATTAAATTTAAAAACGGCAGACTGAAGGTTATGCAGATTTCTGACCTGCAGGATACAAAAAAGACAACAGTTGACACTCTCCGCTTTATTGACAGCGCGCTTGCAAAGGAAAAACCCGACCTGATTGTCATGACGGGAGACCAGCTTGATGTTGTCGGCATGTGGGGCAAGGGTGAAAAAATCGCCGAAAATGTAAGAAAAGCTATTACAGGACTTTTTTCTGTTTTTGAAAAGCATGCAATTCCGTATGCCCTTACATTCGGAAATCATGACGGTGAAACAGGTATGCCTGTCGAAGAACAGGCAAGGATTTACGCTGAACTCAAAAGCTGTATAAGCTTTAAAGATTTAAACGACGGCAGACCCGATGAGGGTACCTTCAACGTTCCGGTTCTCTCATCTGACGGTGAAAGCGTCGCGATGAATTTCTTTTTCATGGACTGCCATAATATCAAATCAAGGGCAGGCTATGAGGGCCCGAATCAGGCTCAGCTTGACTGGTATGCCGAAACATCGGATAAGTCGGGAAAAGTACCGGCGGCTGTTTTTCAGCATGTTCCGCCGACGGAAATATATGAACTCTTCGAAGAAGTGCCGAAGGGTACAAAAAATTCGCTTCCCGCCTACGGAATACGCACAGGCAAATTCTTCAGGCTGAAGGACGGAATCAAACATTTTTATTCATTCGGAGAAACACCGTCTGTCCTCAACGCGGCAAATAAAGAGTTTGAGCTTATGCGTGAGCGCGGAGATGTATTCGGAATTTTCTTCGGTCACGACCATTATAACGGCTTTATCGGCAATGTCCGCGGCATTGACCTCGGCTACTGCCCGGGAGCGGGCTACAATACCTACGGACTTAAAAACCGTGCGGTTCGTATTTTTGATTTTAAAGAAAACGATATAAAAAACTATAATACATATATTATTGATTATTCCGACTGCTGTAAGAAGTCGGAAACCGCGCCGATACGCAATTTCCTTTACTGTCACGCACCCAGCTGTCAGGGTATGGCAAAGCCGTTTGCAATGAAGTGCGTTGCAATTCTTCTTGCGGTTGTGCTTGCTCTGGTGCTTGTCGCTGTGTTTATCAGTGATATATTTGTAAAGCTGTTCCTCGCTTCAATGACCGTCGGACTGCTTATTTACGGCGCAGTTGCGTGGATTTATAATACGGTTCTCAGGAAAAAGCTTACCGGAGGGAATGTAAATGGCTAAGGAGCGAATACACTGGGTAGACATTGCCAAAGGTATTGCAATTCTCTGTGTCTTTTTCGGACATACAGTCAGCACGCCTTATCAGATTTCTGATTTTATCTATGTCTTCCATATGCCTGTGTTCTTCTTCCTGTCGGGCTATTGCTTTTCAAACAGAAGAAAAACCGGCGAGTTTATCGTCAATAAGCTGAAAACAATCGTACTTCCGATTTTTACGCTCGGTCTTACCGGAGCGATTGCCGTAGGAATTCTGATGCAGCTTGTAAAGCATGAAGCTGTTGACTGGAAATGGATTTTTCTTAATCCGATTGTTCAGTACGGCGAACACAGTCTCCTGTGGTATCTCGCGGCACTGTTTGTTGATATGCTTGTTTTCTATGCTTTGACAAAACTGTTTAAGGATAACAAGACTGCACTTATAATAACTTCATTTGTTCTGGGCTTCGGCTCATACTGTTTTATCAGATTTGCAGGAATTACACTCCCGTGGAGTATTGATACCGCACTTGTGGCTCTTCCGTATATTTCAGCCGGATACTGCCTTAAAATTTCAGGCAAAGCGGAGAGTTACGGAAAGCCGTGGATTACTGCTGTTTCTTTTGGCGTTTGTATAGCCGCAGGAACACTTAATACAGTGAAATACGGCGGAACGGAAATGCATACTAATCTTTACGGTAATGTTTTTCTTTTTTATATAGGCGCATTTGCAGGAATAATTATGGTTTGTTCAGCGTCAATGCTGATAAAAAAGAGCAGGCTGATAGAATATTTCGGCAGGAACTCACTTGTTTTCTATGCTTTTGAGCCGATTCAGTATTTTGCTAATTTTATTCTCGGAACATTCGGACTTAATTCCGACAGCTTCGGATTTGCTGTTAATATGGTAATATCAATAGCAGCGGTATGCTTCATTACAGCTGCAAGCTGTCTTTTATCAGCAATTATTAATAATTATCTGCCTTTCTTAACAGGCAAAAAATATAAATCCAAGGAGATTCTATCATGAACGAAACTTTAAATTCAGTTTTCAGCCGTCAGACAATACGCTCATACAAGCCAGAACAGATTACGGATGAGGAGCTTGAAAATCTTAAAATGGCGGCACTCAAGGCTCCGAGCGGCAGAAACTGTCAGCCCTGCCATGTCCGCTTTATTCAGAATAAAGCCATGCTTGACGAAATGAACGTTGATTTTAAGAATTTTGTCGGATGGGATACTCCTGCGTATACACGGTGGGATGTTAACCCTGTTTATCATAACGCGCCTACATTTATTGCGATTTTTGCTGAAGGCGAGAGCTATATGGACGGCGGCATCATGTGTGAGAATATCTGCATCGCCGCGCAGGGTATGGGACTCGGTACCTGCATTATCGGCAGCATCGGTTCCATGTTTGCTGACGGAAACGAAAGCGGCAACAAGTGGAAACGGGCATGGAATATTCCGGAAAACTATAAGTTCATGATTGCAATCGCGGTCGGCTATCCCGACGAGAAGCCTGAAATGAAGCCCCGCTTCGACGACAGGATTGAGGTTATAAAGTAATGCAATACACAGTTGACAGAATCGAAGAGGGGATTGCCGTCTGCGAGGACAGCGGCGGAAACTCTGTCAGAATTCAGATTTCTTTTTTGCCTGAAAATGTAAGAGAGGGCGATATTCTGAGTGTTGATAACAGCGGATTTGTTATTCTGTCAGATGAAACAGCGAGACGCCGTAAAGAAATATTCAATAAACAGAACAGTATTTTTAAAAAGCATAATTAGATTTTCCGTCAGCAGTATGAAAAATATTGCCGGCGGTTTTTCTTTGCATATTTGTATTGACAACCGGGAAATATATGATAGAATATGAAATTGAGTTTCAGTTTCAAATTGATATAAAGGTTGTGACCTTATGGAAACCTCATATGCAACAAAACAGGGCGGTCTGATTCTTTCTCTGCTTAAGGCGGAGGCGGGCAGACATTTTACCGCCGACGATATAATGAAGGCTCTTTCCGACGGCGGCAACGCTGTTGGCAAGGCGACGGTTTACAGGCATCTTGACAAGCTTGTCAGGCAGGGGAAGGTGCGCAAATATATTGTAGACGAGGGCAGCAGCGCCTGCTTTGAGTATATCGAAGAAGGACATGCCTGCCGTGAGCATTATCATCTCAAATGCTCGTCCTGCGGAAAGCTTCTCCATGTTAAATGTGAGTATCTCGACGAGGTTGCGGCGCATATTCTCGGCCATCACGGCTTTATTATCAGCCCTGAAAAGACCGTGCTTTACGGCATATGTGAAGATTGCAGGAGGGCGGAAAATGAAGAATAAGCTTGTGTCTGTTTTTCTGACGGCATTGCTTCTGCTTATTCCTCTCTGCAGCTGTACAGCTCCCGCAAATGTAAAAAACGGCTTTACCGTGGTATGCTCAATTTTTGCCCCTTATGACTTCGCACGGCAGGTTGCAGGCGATAAGGCAAATGTTGTTATGCTGATTCCGCCGGGCGTGGAGAGCCATTCCTACGAGCCGTCTCCGTCGGATATTATTACAATAGAAAACGCAGACCTGTTTCTTTATGTCAGCGAGCATACCGAAACATGGGTTCCGCAGATTGTTTCATCTCTTGAAAAAAAACATGTAAAATGTATCGATATGGCTGAAGCTCTCGGTATTGAGGTTCACGACCATGACCATGAGCATGAAGAACACGAAAATGAAGAGCATGAGGAACACGAAGCAGACGGGCATATCTGGACAAATCTTGAAACGGCCGCCGCATTGGTTAGGCTTACAGCATCGGAAATGGCAGCCGCAGACAGCGAAAACGCAGACTGTTATATCGCTAACGGAGAAAATTACGCCGAAAAAATACTCGCCCTGCGTGATGATTTCGATTTGCTTGTCTCTTCGGCAAAGCGTAAAGAGATTGTTTCAGGCTCGCGGTTTGCGATGAAAAACTTTACTGAGGAATTCGGTATTGAGTTTACCGCCGCATTTGATTCCTGTGTTGACAACACAGAGCCGAGCGCGGGAGTAATGGCAAAAATAATTGATAAAATAAATAAGGATAGTATTCCCGTAATATTTTACGAGGAGCTGACGGAGCCTAAAATCGCCCGTGCGGTTTCTCTTGAAACAGGTGCTGAAATGCTTCTGCTTCATTCATGCCATAACATTTCCGCTTCCGGGCTTAAATCGGGGGCAAGCTATCTGTCGCTTATGATGCAGAACTATATCAATTTAAAGGAGGCGCTGAACGGATGACGCTTATAGAAGGCACAAAGGTTTATATGAATTACGACAGCACAAAAGCAGTCGACGGCGTAAGCTTCACCGTTGAAAGCGGCGACTTCCTTTGCATTGTCGGTGAAAACGGAACAGGAAAAAGCACGCTGCTCAAGGGCATTCTCGGTTTGCAGAAGGTCAATTCGGGTACGATAACCTTTACGGGCATAACAAACAAGGAAATCGGATATCTGCCGCAGAAGACATCGGTGCAGAAGGATTTTCCCGCAAGCGTGCGCGAGGTTGTACTGAGCGGATGCCAGAGCAGGGGCTTCAGACTTTTCTATACCTCGGCTGACAGAAAATCAGCTCAGAAAAATATCGGACTTCTCGGAATAAACGATATAAAAAACAAGCCGTTCAACGAGCTTTCGGGCGGTCAGCAGCAGAGAGTCCTGCTTGCACGCGCACTCTGCGCCGCGGACAAGCTTCTGCTTCTGGACGAGCCGACAACGGGACTTGACCCGTTTGTAACCGCCGAGCTTTATAAGCTGATAGCTCATCTTAATAAAGAACACGGCGTAACGGTAATCATGGTTACCCATGATATTAAAAATTCGGTTCAGTACGCGAATAAAATTCTCTGCATGGAGCATGACGGAGATTTCTTCGGCACGGTGGAGCAGTACATGAGCACCGCTTCGGCAAAGCTGATTTTCGGAGGTGGCGCCGATGCTTAAT
>JAZUDP010000044.1:0-26470 GCA_045639705.1 Acutalibacteraceae bacterium | reverse complement strand
GCTCATTGTCAAGCCCCTCGTCTGCGTCACGGCAGGGGAGAACACCGTCAAAGTACTTGTTTGTCATTGCGTTTGTGCGGTTAACAAGGTTGCGTAAGGTGTTGGCAAGGTCGGAGTTGTAACGCTCAATCATTGTGCCGTAGGTGATGGAACCGTCGGAGGTGTAGGGCATTTCGGAAAGAAGATAATATCTTACCGCATCAACGCCGAAAAGTCTTACAAGGTCGTCGGCATAGATAACATTGCCCCTTGATTTTGACATCTTTTCCGCATTGTCCTCGCTTCCGAAAAGAAGCCAGGGATGACCGAATACCTGCTTTGGCAGAGGCTCACCCAGAGCCATAAGCATAATGGGCCAGTAAATTGTGTGGAAACGGACAATATCCTTGCCTATAATGTGAACATCCGCAGGCCAGTATTTTTTATACATTTCGCTTGAGCCGTCGGGGTCGTAACCGATACCTGTGATGTAGTTTGACAGAGCGTCAAGCCATACATAAACAACGTGGTTTGTGTCAAAGTCAACGGGGATACCCCACTTGAAGGATGTACGGGAAACGCAGAGGTCCTGAAGACCGGGCTTGATGAAATTGTTTATCATTTCCTTCTTGCGGCTTTCGGGATATATGAAATTCTCGTTCTGCTCGATGTATTCCTCAAGCTGCTTCTGATATTTGGTGAGCTTTAAGAAATAAGCCTCTTCTTTCGCGGGCTTGACCTCACGTCCGCAGTCGGGACATTTGCCGTCAACAAGCTGTGACTGTGTCCAGAAGCTTTCGCACGGTGTGCAGTAAAGTCCTTCGTAGGTGCTTTTATAGATATCGCCCTGCTCGTAAAGCTTTCTGAAAATCTTCTGAATTACCTTTTCATGGTCAGGGTCTGTTGTACGGATAAACTTATCGTAGGTTGTGTTAAGCAAATCGCAGATGCCCTTGATTTCACCTGCAACCTTGTCAACAAACTCCTTGGGAGTAACACCTGCAGCCTTGGCCTTTTCCTCGATTTTCTGACCGTGTTCATCTGTACCTGTCTGGAAAAATACATCGTAGCCCTGCATACGCTTGTATCTTGCAAGCATATCGGTCATAACGATTTCATATGTGTTTCCTATATGGGGTTTACCCGAGGTATATGCAATAGCGGTTGTGATATAATATTTACCTTTGTTCATGCTTTTTCCTCCTAACATTGCATATTGCCGTTATTTAACAGCATTTGGAATTATTATACCATTATTATGAAATTTATCAAGTAAAAAAGCATAATTCCTTGACCCGTTTTTAATAATATGATAGAATTTATTAAAGCTTAGCGGGAGATGACAATATGCAGGTACAGAATAAACTGTCAATGGCAGAGTTTATGAAAAGACACGATCTCATATTCAGTGAGCTTCCTCATATATGGTATGAAGCTCCGTTTCTCGGCAACGGATTCATGGGTTCAACTCTTTTCTTTTCAGAGGACAATACTCAGCTTTATATAACCCTCGGACACACCTGTGTTTACGATAACAGAACAATCGAAAGCAGACGATACGATGACCAGATGTATCTCACGCCGCGTCTTCCCGTCGGAAAAATTGCAGTATCGTTTGACGGAATTGCCGTTGGCGCAGATTTAAGGCTTGATATATATAATGCGCGTGTTTACGGTTATGTTTACACAACAAGCGGCTGTGTTGAGATTGACTGCATGATTTTCAATGATGCGGACTGTCTGCTGTTTGAGCATAAGGAAACAGGCTTTGAAAGGATATCGTTTGAATATATTCCCTCAAAAGCCGAAAGTCCTCGATATAATCTCGGCATAATCGATGACCCCGAAGCGTGGGAAAAATACGGCAGGGCAAAGCCTGCAAAAACATTTGAACGCGGCAATATGTCCGCTTATTTTCAGCCGTACTACAACGGAGGCGGCTTCTGCGTATCGAAGGCAGAGCTTGACGGCAGGTTTTATGTCTGTATAAATCAGGGCGATGATTCCGAAAAGATTGTACCGAACGGATTAAAGCTTCTCAAGGACTCTATAGCCGATACAAAAGAGCTTATAGACAGACATATAGCATGGTGGAACGGGTATTTCGCAAAAAGCTTTATTTCAATAAATGACGGAGTTTATGAAAGCTTTGTTTATATTCAGCTTTACAAGCTTGCCTGCGCAAGCAGGGAAAACGGCAGACCGTATGATACTTGCGGACCGTGGCTTTCCGAGATTACGCGCTGGCCCGGCGGCTGGTGGAATCTTAATGTTGAGCTTACGATTTCTTCGCTGTACGCCACAAATCATATTGATATTGCTCACTGCGTCAATAATGCGCTTAAGAATAATTTTCAGCAGCTTATTGATAATGTACCCGAGGAATACCGCGCCGACTGTGCGGCTCTGGGCAGATATACAACCTCCTCGCTTTATTCTCCCGTTACCGAGCCCGGAGACCTTGACGCTCCGAACAGAGAACGCGAGGCGGGCAATCTTGTGTGGATTCTTTTCTATATCTGGCAGGAATACCGCATAACGGGCGACGAAAAGCTTCTGACAGAAATTGTCTATCCTTTACTTAAAAGGGCTGTACGGTATTATTCCTATTTCCTTGTTTCGGATCTGATGGGTAAATTCCATCTTAAGGCAACGCTTTCGCCCGAATATGAAAAATCCGATTCCGAGGATGTCAATTATGACCTTTCACTTCTTCGCTGGGGCTGTAAAACTCTTCTTGAAATAACCGATATCCTTAATATCGACGACGGAGAAAGAGAGGACTGGCAGCGCATTCTCAACAAGCTTACAGATTATCCTCAGTCTGAGGACGAAGGAATGTTTATTGCCGCAAAATCGCCCTATGCGAAATCTCACAGACATTATTCACATCTGCTCGCGTTTTATCCGCTTCATATTTTAAGTGAAAACGAACCGTCGGAAAGAGCGCTTGTTGAAAAATCGATTCTTTTCTGGCAGAGCAAGCCCGAAGCTCTTCTCGGTTACTCTCAGTCGGGTGCGGCGTCAATGTACGCAATGCTTCGCAGCGGCAATAAGGCGCTGAAGCATCTTGAGAATCTCTGGAAAGGCTTTATTCAGCCCAATACAATGTATCATGAGGATGAAAATCCCGTTATAGAAACACCGCCGTCGGCGGCAACCGCAATTATCGAAATGCTTATTCAGAGCCATAACGGATATATCGATATTTTCCCCGCGCTTCCCGACAGCTGGAAAAATATATGTTTCGACGGTCTGCTGTGTTATGACGGCTTTGAGGTTGGCGCAAAGCTTACCGACGGAAAGCTTGAATGGATTAGCGTAAAATCAAACCTCGGAAGACCGTGCTGGGTCAAGGCTAATTTCGATGCTTATCCCGAATATTCAAACGTAAAGTTCAGCCGTGTTAATAACGGAATGTATGTTCTTGAGCTGAAAAAGGGTGAAACGGGAATTATCTCCACAGTTCCGTCGCCTGTTATCAACTGTGTTGAAACTCAGGAGCTTTCGGTTAACTGCTACGGTCTTAATGAAAAGAACAGAATTATCAGCGGCAAAGATTAAAAATTCCTCCGTACCGAAAAAGTACGGAGGTTAATCTTTTATATTCTCTTATATACGCACCACTTTACATTATATCCGTTATCCTCGGCTTCATTGAGAACCTCGGAAAGCTCCCATTCGTCTTCACTGAGAACGGGAAACTTTTTATCGGCTTCACAGGCGACAGCGTCAACATGAGTAATGACTGCCGTATCGCAAAGGGGGAGAAGCAGGCGGTAAATTTCTGCTCCGCCGATTACATAAACATCGTCTGTGCTGTATTCCTTAAGCTTTTCCGTAAGCTCCTCAACATCTCCGACAGTCTCTGCACCTTCAACCGAATAGCTTTTATCCCGTGAAAGGACAATATTGACTCTGTTTTTCAGCGGCTTTCCTCCGGGAAAGGATTCAAGCGTTTTTCTGCCCATGACAACGACCTTGCCCGTTGTCTGAGTTCTGAAAAATTTCATGTCGAGCGGAAGTCTGAAAAGAAGGTCACCCTTGTTTCCGATATTCCATTCCTTATCAACCGCAACAATCAGCTTCATTCTGTCACCTCATATTGCAATGGGAATATTTTTAATCTGCGGATGTGTTTCATAGTTGTCAAGTCTTACATCGTCAACCGTGAAATCGTAGAAATTTTTGATTTCGGGATTTATCCAGAAGGTCGGAGCGGGGAGAGGCTCGCGTGTGATAAGCTCCTTTATTGCCGGGATGTGTCTGTCATAAATATGAGCGTCGGCGATAACGTGAACGAATTCGCCGATTTCCATATCGCATACCTGAGCAAACATGTGGAGGAGAACGCAGTACTGAACAACATTCCAGTTATTTGCCGCAAGAACATCCTGACTTCTCTGATTAAGAATACCGTTGAGAACAAGCTTTCCGTTTTCGCCCTGAGTAACATTGAAGGTCATGCTGTAGGCGCAGGGATAAAGACCCATTTCGGAAAGGTCATGGTGATTGTAGATATTTGTCATAATGCGGCGGCTGAACGGGTTATTTTTAAGGTCATAAAGCACGCGGTCAACCTGGTCGAACATACCTTCCTTGTACTTGTGCTTAACGCCGAGCTGATAGCCGTAGGCCTTGCCGATACTGCCGTTTTCGTCAGCCCATGAATCCCAGATATGAGAATTGAGGTCGTTTATGTTGTTGGATTTTTTCTGCCATATCCAGAGAATTTCGTCAACACAGGATTTGAAAGCCGTGCGTCGAAGTGTAAGTGCGGGGAACTCCTTCTTCAAGTCATATCGGTTAACAACGCAGAAAAGCTTCTGTGTGTATGCGGGTGTTCCGTCCTCCCAGTGTGGGCGTACCTTTTCGCCCTTTGTGTCCGTACCGTTTTCAAGTATATCGTTGCACATTTTTATAAACAATTCATCAGCGTAGCTCATTACAGTACTCCTTTTCTTTTTATTTCATTTTATTATATAACTTATTGAGTTAAATTTCAACATTTTCACCGGAAAATATATTTCAGAACCGTAAGCGCTACTGTTGCGGGCATTCCGAAAACGGATACAAAAGCGAGAGTATACCAGTTAACCGAAAGTGAAACTCCGGTCAGCAGACCGAACACATTGACCGCGATTAATGAAAGCAGACCCTGAACAGCGCTGCTTAATGCCTGTCTCAGGGGCTGTCCGCTTTTAAGCGTCGAAACAATTACGCAGATTGTTCCCGGAATCATTACCGCGCAAAAAATTACGGATAATATTTCTGTCATAATAATTCCTCCCGTAAATAAATATTGAACACTGAAGGAATATATGATAAAATATAAAATAATTAAATTTTCGGGTGAACCTATGAATACAAATAAAAGAAAAACAACAGCGGTATATATCGGCTTTTGTATTTTATTTGCGCTTTCGGCTGTATTTCTGCTGTATAAATGCCGTTTTGGCTTCGGCAATAACGATGAGTCGTTTTATCTCGCAACTCCGTTAAGGCTTTATCAGGGCGACAGTCTCTTTGTCAGCGAATGGCATCTTTCTCAGATGTCCTCTGTCCTTCTGCTTCCGTTTGTTTCGCTGTATATGACGGTTTTCAGAAGTACGGCGGGAATAATCATGTCGTTCAGATATTTATATATCCTTCTTCATGCGGCGGTTTCGGTTTATATTTTTTCCGCGCTGAAGAAAACGAATATTTTCGGTGCGGCTCTTTCGTCGCTTGCGGTATTTCTTTATGCTCCCTTCAATATAAACGCGCTTTCTTACAATTCGATGGGCATTGACTGTCTTGTGCTGTCCTGTCTGCTTCTTTATACCGCAAAGGAAAAATCACGGCTCAAGCCTGCTTTATCGGGAATATTTTACGCGTTTTCCGTTCTCTGCTGTCCGTATCTTGCTGTTATTTACGCAGTATATTCGATTGCGGTTTTCATAAGACTGATATTAAAAAAGAAAGCTTCGAAAGACTTCTGTTTTCTCGAAAAAAAATTCTGGATGTTTTTTAACGCGGGAGTATTTGCGGCAGCTGCTGTGTTCTTGATTTTTGTATTAAGCAGAGCATCTGTTACGGAAATATTCAAGGCGATGCCGTATATTCTTGACGACCCCGAGCATAAAAGCATGGGGCTTGCGAAAAAATTCAGTCTGTATTATAAAAGCATATTCTGTCTGACGGATTTTTCGACGGAGATTGTGTTTATCATATTTTTCCTTATTCTGATGATTTCATTTCTTGATAAGAAAAGAGATAAAAACAGAGCAGTATATCTGATAATCTATTCAATAATCTCAGTCTCGCTGTTTGTAATTTACAGCAGAAAAATGGATTATATCAATCTGACTGTGCTTCCGCTTAATTTCCTTGCGCTCGGCTGTGTGCCTTTGTTCAGAGATAATGCTTCTGTCAGAAAGCTGTTTTTAACCGTATGGATTCCGGGCTTTATTTATACCTTCTGTATCCATCTTTCCTCAAATGAGCTGTATCTTGCAATCGGCTCCGCCTCTGTTGTCTCACTTGCGGGCAGTCTGGCAATTATCGCCGCTGCGTTCAGCTCGGTTATTTCCGAAAATAAAGGAGTTCTGAAAGCGGCTGTTTCCGTTGTGGTGGCTGCCGTAATAACGGTTCAGTTTGCTTCGCTTGTTTACAAAAGATACAGCGATGTATTCTGGGAGGACAGTCTTGATGTTCTTACGGAGGAAATCGGTGAAGGAGTTGAAAAAGGAGTAATTACCTCACCGTATAAAAAAGGAGAATATGAGAAGTTGCTGAAAGCCAAAAAATATATTGATGAAAAATACAGCGGTTCAGATTCGATATTATTCTTTTCTGAATATACATGGTCGTATCTGATTTTTGATGGGTACAGAAACGCGGGCTTTTCGGCGTGGCTGTCGGGTGCTGACGGTAAGTCCTTTGAAAGACTTAAATCGTTTTACGCTCTCAATCCGGATATGCTTCCCGATTTGATTTATATTGATAAAATAAATTCGGAATACTCCGAAAAATTCATTTCCGAATACGGATACAAATCGGAAATTTTTGAAACAGGTGCAGTTATCCTTTCAAGGTAAGTCTTTTATAAGAGGTGAATCAGATGTATAATCTTGCGGTTATCGGAGGCGGCGCTTCGGGAATCTGCGCGGCAATTGCCGCAAAAAAGAATAATCCCTCATTAAAAATATTCATTGCTGAGGCACTTCCGCGCGCAGGAAAGAAAATACTTGCAACGGGAAACGGCAGGTGTAATCTCACTAATATAAATGCTTGTGCTGATGATTACAATACGGATTTTGTTGCCGATATAATGAAAAAATATAATCCTCAAAAAGTTATTGAATTTTTCGGAACAATCGGACTTCTTACTGTAACCGATGCTGAGGGCAGGGTTTATCCTATGAGCAACACGGCCTCGTCGGTTCTTGACTGCCTCAGATTTGCTGCGGAATCTCTCGGAATAGAGATAATTTGCGATACGCACGTTGACACAATAGTGAAAAAAGGTTCATGCTTTATTATTAACGGAGCTTATCGGGCGGAAATGGTTATTATTTCAACGGGCGGAAAAGCTTCGCCCTCACAGGGCTCGGACGGCAGCGGATACAGGCTTCTTCAGAGCTTAGGACACAGCATTACTCCGCTTTATCCCGGACTTGTACAGCTTGCCGTAAAGGAAAATGTCAAAGCCCTCAAGGGCATCCGTGTGAAAGCGAACGTTTCTCTTTTCGATAATAACAAAATGATAAACGCATCAAAGGGCGAGGTACTTTTTACCGATTACGGACTATCGGGAATAGCCGTTATGGATATCAGCAGGAACGTTAAAAAAGGAAACTATACCTGCTGTATAGATGCTCTGCCTTCGCTGACAGACAAAGAAATTCAGAAATTTCTTTTGTCAAGAAGGGACGATAATCCTTTGCTCTCAGTTGAAAATGCTCTCGGCGGTATTCTTCCGAAAAAGGCGGGACAGTATATTCTTAAAGCCTGCTCATTCAAAGGCGAAACGCCGATGCGTCAGCTGAATTCCTCTGAAATTAAAAATATTTGCGAAAAAATCAAGTGCCTTGCCTTTACCGTTACGGGTACAAACGGCTTTAATAACGCTCAGATTACCGTCGGAGGCGCCGATGTAAGCGAGTTTGACAGCAGAACGCTTGAATCAAAAATCGTTAAAGGACTTTACTGTACGGGTGAAATTCTTGATGTTGATTCTGTCTGCGGAGGATTTAATCTTCAATGGGCATGGGCAAGCGGACTCGCCGCGGGAAAAACTGCGTCCGAAAAAACAGGGAGATGAATATATGAATCTTACTGAGATAAAAAACAACAGAAAAAAGCAATTATCCGGAGCTTTAATATTTATTTTACTTTTTATTGCTTCGGCGGCATTTGTGATATACAGATGCAGGTTCGGCCTCGGAAGCTTTGACGAAAGCTTTTATCTTACCGTACCGTACAGACTTTATCAGGGTGACAGTCTTTTCGGAGACGAATGGCATCTGTCTCAGATGGCTTCCGTGCTTATATATCCGTTTGTTTATATTTATATGACAGTATTTAAAAGCACCGACGGTATGCTGCTGACTTTCAGATATATTTATATTGCCGTTCAGGCTCTTGCTTCGGTTATTATTTTCAATATTCTCAGAAAAACCGATATAGCCGGCGCCGTCGTTTCTTCAATTGCTTTCTTTCTTTACGCTCCGTTCAGCATCAACGCGATGTCGTACAATTCTCTCGGTATAACATGCCTTGCGCTTGCATGCGTCATTTTTTACAGCGATAAGGGATGCTCTGTAGTGAAAAGAATTATTTCGGGAATTCTTTACGCGTTTTCGGTTCTGTGCTGTCCGTATTTAGCCGTTTTGTATCTTATTTATATTTTAGGTATAATTTTCCTTCCGAAAATACTGAAAAAACTTAATATTACCGAATTTGATTCTCTCATAAATAAAAAGGGATTTTTCTGCTGTACGGCGGGAGTTGCCGCTGCTGCGGCGGTATTTGCCGTAATTGTTTTCAGTAAAATATCCTTAAGCGAGTTTTTCGGTTCCTTCGAGGGACTTCTCAGCGACCCCGACCATAACAATATCGGAATTGTTTTGAAGTTTATCCATTATTTTTCAAGCATTATTGTTTTCAAATACGCGGCAACGCCGTTTTTATATGCCGCATTTTTTGTTATCTTCGCGGCATCCGTATTTGACAAGAAAAGATCGGAACACAGAAAAATATATATTATATTATATGCTGTAATTGCAGTCGGTCTTTTTGCGATTTATTATTTTAAAGTTCCGTATCTTAATTATGTATGCTTTCCGTTAAATGTATTTGCGCTCGGATACGTTCCGTTATTCTATGACAATAAAAGGGCAATGCGTCTTTTTGTTTACCTCTGGATTCCCGGAATGGTTTATTCGGTGTGTATCCATTTTACATCGAATATGAATTTCTTCGCCATTTCCTCCGCGTCTTCCGTAGCGCTTATCGGAAGCATTGTATTTATCCGTATCTGTATTTCCGAAATGATAAAGAATGAATCACGGGCTGTCAAAGGTGCTTTTTCGGCTCTTCTCGCATGTCTGATGTGTGTTCAGCTTTTCACGCTCGCATCGCTCAGATATTCAAAGGTTTTTCTTGAAAAGGCGGAAATGAACGAGCTGACTTCTGTTGTTGACGAAGGATTTTTCAAGGGCGTTCATACCACGGAATCGCTGAAAAAAGGTATTGAGGAAGATATGCGGTCGGCGGATATTATCAGAAATAAATATCCCGACGCCGATTCAATTCTGATTTTCTCGCAGAAAACATGGCTTTATATGATGTGCAGCGAATACGGCAATTCGGCTTATTCGGCATGGCTGTCGGGCGTTAAGGATTCCTCGCTTGAAAGGCTGAAAATGTATTATTCCGTTAATCCGGAAAAGCTTCCCGATCTGATTTACATTGATAAAGAGAATTCCTCTTTCGCCGATAAATTAACAGAAGAGTATGACTGTACACCGGAAACAATAGAGACAGGCGCGATTCTGCTTGTCAGAAATAAATAATTATTTTAAATAAAAAAGCAGTTTTAAGATTATCAGAAAATGATTTTTCTTAAAACTGCTTTTTTTATTCTGTACCGAAAACTTTGTTATTCAATATCTTTAAGTGCATCGATTTCCGACTTATCAACAGTGATTTTTTTATCTTTGATAAGCTTGACATCGTGTCTGTCAAAGGTTGCGGGCGCGGCGTCCGGACGGCGGTCAAGTCTGACCTTAAGCTCGCCCTTGATAATATTTGTTTCAACAACCGTGCCTTTGCCTTCGTCTGTATCGACAATTGCGCCTACCTTCGGAGTAACTCTGAGCAGATGCTCATAGGCTTCCTGCTCATACTTGAGGCAGCACATCAGTCTGCCGCATGTACCGCTGATTTTGGTGGGGTTAAGCGAGAGACCCTGCTCCTTTGCCATTTTAATTGAAACGGGCTGAAAATCGCCGAGAAAGCTGTTGCAGCAGAAGGGTCTTCCGCACATGCCGAGACCGCCCTTCATTTTCGACTCGTCCCTCACGCCGATCTGACGAAGCTCGATTCTGATTCTGAAAACGCTTGCAAGGTCTTTTACAAGCTCTCTGAAATCAACTCTGCCGTCTGATGTGAAATAGAAAAGCACCTTGCTTCCGTCAAATGTGTATTCAACATCAATAAGCTTCATGTCAAGCTTATGAGCGGCAATTTTTTTCAGGCAGATATCAAAGGCTTCTTTTTCCTTTTCCTTGTTTTTCCGTACAATCTCCATATCTGCAGCGGTTGCAACACGGATAATCGGCTTGAGAGGCTTAACGATTTCTTCATCGTCAACTTCGCGGTTTGCGACTGCGACCTCACCGCATTCGATTCCGCGAACCGTTTCAACAATTACATGCTGTCCGATTTTTATTTCTGTTCCAATCGGGTCAAAATAATAAACCTTTCCGACCTCTTTGAAACGAATACCTATTACTTCAGACATTTTTTTACCTCCTAAGGCAGAATTAAGTTCCGTATGCAGACTGTCTGATAACACTGCAGAAACGGGTAATAAGAAGATTTTTGTTTGCGTTCATATTGTATAAATCATAGAAGCGTCCGCAGCAGCTGACAAGCTCCATAAGCGCTTTTATCGTAAGCTTTGAAGCGAGCTTACCGATAATCTCTTCGTGACCGGAAAGCATTATATCGCTTCCGGCTTTTTTTATTACTGCATCTCTGAAAATAAGCTGAAGAGAAGAAAGCATGGGCAGAAACAGCTCCTTGTCCTTTTCAAGCTCAGCCGTAAGGCGCATGAAAGGAAGCTCGGCAGAGGATGTAACGGCCTCCGCAAGACCTACCGCAAGATTTTCTGCTTTTTTGAGATATTCCGAGTCAAGAAAACGCTCAGCGGCACCGAGGTTGAATGCGGAGACTCTTGACATAACGGTTTCAAGCATTGCCGCCCTCGATTCACATTCGAGAATGAATCTTGCGTATGAGGGAGGCTCTTCGAGAATCTTCAGAAGAGCGTTCTGCGCCTGCACGTTCATTTTATCCGCTGATTTAAGAATATAGACCTTTTTATCCGCTTCATTCGGAATAATAAATGCGTCAGCTCTGATGCTTCGCACAGAGTCGATTTTAAATGTTTTTTCTCCTGCGGCCTCCGGGTCGGTGACAACAACATCGGGATGATTCGAAGAAAATGCCTTGATGCAGTTCATGCATGCTCCGCAGGGTCTTTCTTTGCCGCTGCAGACAAATGAAGCCGCAAGATAAAGCGCTGTTCTGTCGCGGATTTCGCTGTTGCCGCCGTCAATCAGAATTGCGTGGGGCAGACGGTCGTTTTTTATCAGGCTCAGAAAAGAAGCTTTTAATTTCTCGCTGAGCTTTAAATCCGAAAGACTTTCCATTACATTTTGTGGAACTGGTCAACGTCAAGCACGAACACGGTTGCGCCGCCGACGGTGATTTTAACGGGAATAGTATTGTAAACGCCGGTGTCGTATGAGGGCATAACGGGAGTGATTTCTTCACGCTTGCGGCAGTTCTGACGAAGGATTTCAAGAAGCTCGTCAACCTTTTCGTCCTCAACACCCATGAGAAGAGTGAGGTTGCCTGCGCGAAGGAAGCCGCCTGTTGTTGAAAGCTTTGTGGCGTAGAAACCGGCTTTAGTGATTTCACCGATTACATTGTGTGAATCCTCGCTGTTTATAATTGCAATTAAAAGTTTCATTTTTCGTTCTCCTTATATAATAAATTTATATTTCGCTCTATTACTTTTCTGCCTCTCCAGCCGTATGCCCGTCCTTCAAGGCTGTCCGCATCTGCCTTAAGCCTGACATCGGAGCTGAACAGCTCCAGCGGATTGATTTTTATATCATTATTCATCGGGCATATGTTCTGACAGATATCGCAGCCCCATATGCAGCCCGAATCAATAATAATCTGTTGTTCCTGTTGAGTAAGTTCACCTTTTTTCTGCGTAATGAAAGAAAGGCAGGTATCTCTGTTTATACCGTTTTCGGTAATTGAACCGGTCGGACATGCAGCAATGCATTTTCCGCAGCCGATGCATTCTGTTTCACTGACATTGCTTTCTGAATAATGCTTTGTTGTAACTATTTCTCCGATAAAAACCCATGAGCCGAATTCCTTACTTATAAAGAGTCCGTTTTTACCGAATACGCCGAGTCCTGCATTTACAGCGGCAAAAACCTCGGGAACAGGGGAGTTATCCGTAAATGTGACAAATTCTTCATCGGGATAGGCTTCCTTAAGCCTTTGACACGCGGCTTTAAGCAAATCGGTTACCGTATCGTGATAATCGGGAACAACCGCGTATTTTGAAATATCGGAACCGCCGTATGCGTCCTTTCCGAGATAATACGGGAAAAGACAGACAATCACTGTTTCGGCGTTTTGCGGAATTCTTGATTTTGCGCGGCAGTCAAGCAGTCTGTCCGCAACAAGACCGAACGGGCAGAAGCCGTACCGCGGAGTGAATTCCGAAAGAATTTTTTCAGTCATTGCCTACACCTCACACAAAGGTCTGCACAGTTGCGATAATCAGCGGAATCGTGATTATCGAAATAAAGCTGACGGTTGAGACAAGCAGCGCGGCAAGCCGTGTATCTTTGCCGTATTTTGCCGAAAACATAACGGTGTTATTTGCCGAGGGAGCGCAGCTTGAAATTGTCATTGCGAGCAGAAGAGTTCCGCTCAGACCGATGAGTCTGTAAAACGCAAACATTACCGCAGGCAGAACAATAAGCTTTGAGAGAGCAACGAGAAATATTTTTTTATGTCTGAATATTTCTTTAAGATTCGTATTTGCAAGAAATGTTCCGAAAACGAGCATTGCAAGCGGCGTCTGAGTAGACGAAATATAGCTGACGGGTTTTGTTATCAGCAGCGGCAGATCAACATTGAGCAGGAAAAACGGAAGTCCGATAAGAACGGAAATCACGCCGGGATTGAGTATGAGCATTTTAAGGTCAAACTTTTCCGCTTTTTTATCCATCATGAAGGTTCCGTGAGTGAACGAGACAACGTTGAAAGCCATAACGACTGCGGAACAGTAGAAAACACCCTCGTCGCCGAGAAGAGCCTGAGTAAGCGGGAGAGTCATGTAACCCACATTGCCGTAAATTGCGCCGTATTTATATACGCAGTTTTCTTCTCTGTCACCCTTCGAAAACAGCGGAGTGTTGATTCCGATTGCGACAAAGTGAAGCAGGAAACCGCAGCCGATTGCGATAAGCAGCTTTGTTCCGCTTTCCTTTGTGAATTCCTGAGTCAGAAATGAGTTTACAATTACTGACGGTGTAATCAGATAGAAAAGCAGGTCCGTGCATGCCTTTCCTGTTTTTTCGGTAAAGATACCGATTTTATCGCAGATTACGCCGGCAAGAACCATAATATACAGAATCCCTACCTGCTGTGCCGCGATTTTTACATTTTCAAAAAACATTTCTAAACTCCGATTTATTCTGCGTTTGTATTATTATTTGATTTCAGTCCCGATATGCATGTATAGATTGCGAAAACCGCAAAGCCTAAATCACTGATGCAAACGGGATACTGTGAATTGATATGGTCGGAGTTTCCGGTTGCGATAAGTATGAGCCTGGGAAGGAAACAGATAAGCGCAAGAATTGCAGCGGGAACACCGTAGCCGTAAATCTTCCAGAATATAGACTTCATAAGGTCGTCGCCTTTTTCTTTTATGTCAATCTTTGAATTGACCTGAGCGAGCGCATAGAAAAACATCATTGAAAAGACAATGAAGAACAGCTCAAGAAGAAGGTCGGATACATTGACAAAGCTGATTTTCCTTTTGAATCTGTAAAGAAGTCGGAATATGCACCAGAGAGTGGGAAGCAGCGCCATGAGCTTATATTTTGAGCTGTCTGAATTACCGAGACCGATTGTTACGCCCGTAACAAAGAAATATACGGCGCTGAGCGCTCCGAAAATTGCCTGAAGCAGAAGCAGGGTACCGCCCTGAGTGGAAATATAATCGCCAACGGGCATTCCCATATAAGCGGATGCGGTCGAGAAAAGCTCGAAATAACTTAAAAGCTGTGAGGCGGAATCAATAATAAGCGTTACCGCCATTATCAGCGAAACAACGGTAAAGCCGATTGATTTTACCGAGAGTGAAACGGGCTTCATGGACTTGTGCTTCATAAACGGAATTATAAGACCGCAGAGCATTCCGATAATAAGAACCGCATACAGCAGATAAACCGAAAAGTCAACAGTGTTGTAAAAGCCTGTTGATGCGTCAATAATCTTAAGATACTGCGCAACTCTGACGGGAACCGCAACAACAAGTACCGCAAAGGCAATAATAAGCGGTGCAAATTTTTTTATATCAATTTTAGTTTTCATTTTTTGTCACCTGATTTTCCACGTTCTTCATAAGGTACATACTCGGCGTCGGGAACAAACTTATCGATTCTCTCGTCAATCTGAATGTACTCGCGGCGTCTTGAAACGCTCTTATATGCGGGTCGGATGATTCGGCCGCCTGTTGTCAGCTCTTCAATCCTGTGAGCGGACCAGCCGGCTATTCTTGCCGTAGCAAAGAGGGGGGTGAATAAATCCTCAGGGATGCGGAGCATTTCATAAATCAGACCGGAATAGAGGTCAACGTTTGCGCACATAGGCTTGCTGTTGCCCTTTTCACGCTTGAATATTTCGGGAGTAAGCTCTTCAATAAGATTAAGAAGCCTGAAATTATCTTCAAATCCGCAGGTCTTGCAGTATTTTTCCGCCTGCGACTTAAGAATAACCGCTCTCGGGTCTGAAAGAGTGTAAACGGCGTGACCCATACCGTAGATAAGACCTGTACGGTCGCCGGCCTGTTTATTGATGATTTTGGTGAGATAATCGGCAACCTGACCTTCATCGGTATAGTCGGAAACGTTTGCCATAATATCTCTGACCATTTCAACGGTCTTGATATTCGCACCGCCGTGACGGGGACCCTTAAGTCCGCCGATACCTGCCGCAATCGCGGAATAGGTGTCGGTATTGCTTGAGGTAAGAACTCTTGTCGCGAAAGTGGAGTTGTTACCGCCGCCATGCTCCGCGTGAACCATAAGGCAGATGTCAAGAAGCTGTGCCTCTTCTTTTGTAAACTTTTTATCGGAACGCAGAGAACGGAGAACAGCCTCCGCTGTTGAGTGTTCGGGCTTTATTGAGTGGATATACATGCTCTTTTTGTAGTAATGACGGCGTTTTACCTGGTAAGCGCATGCCATTATTACGGGAATCTGAGCGATAAGCTGAATTGACTGTCTGATAACATTCTCAAGGGAAAGGTCATCGGGATTATCGTCATATGAGTAAAGAGCAAGCACCGAACGCTGAATCTTGTTCATAATATTCGGCGAGGGGGCCTTCATAATCATATCCTCGATAAAATCCTCGGGAAGCGTTCTGCAGCTTGAAAGAATCTTACGGAATTCTTCAAGCTGAGTCCGTGTGGGAAGAGAACCGAAAATCAGAAGCCATGCAACCTCCTCATATCCGAATCTGTCCTCTGCAATGCAGTTGTCAATTATATCCTTTATTTCAAAGCCTCTGAAATAAAGACGTCCTTCACGGGGAACACGTTCACCGTCGTCGATATAGTAACCGTCAACCGAGCTGATTTTTGTAAGACCTGCCATAACGCCTGTGCCGTCGGCGTTGCGGAGTCCGCGCTTTACGCCGAATTTATTGAAATCATCGGGATTGATGCGGTTGTTTTTGTTAATCTGTTCCATGAAAAACTCAACGTTGTCGTTGGTTAATAGAGAGATGCTGGAATTCATAATTTCACCGCCAAAAAATATTTCAGATTATTATACAATACTAATATAATTAAGTCAAGGAAATAACGCAATAATTAATAATTAGTTCTTAATCTCAGCTTGTCTGAATAACTATATTTACGGGAGGAATAAATATGAGAAAATACATACTGTTATGTACCGTTCTGCTTGCTGCAATGATTATATCTCCGCTGACAGCAATGGAAAAAACCCGTGCCGCCGAACCCGTCAGCACAGAAAATAAAATAAATAAAAATACGGTTAGCGTTCTGATTTCCGAAACAGGAAAAATCATCGAAATCAATGAGCGGGAATATATCGTCGGTGTACTTGCCGCGGAAGCTGATATGACCCGTCACGAAGAAGCTCTGAAGGCTCTTGCGACAGCCGCTTTCACATATCTGAGGTACGTTGAAGTGCAGGGAAATACCAAAAGATTTGACGGCGCCGATATCTCCGATGACCCGGACGAATGTCAGGGATACCTTGATGCCGATGCACGGAGGAAGAAATGGGGCGGTAAATCTGATGAATATGAAAAACTCACAAATGAAATTGCCGACGCCGTTTCGGGAAAGCAGATATCATATGAGGGCGAACCGGTTCTGGCTGTATATCATGAGCTTAATTCGGGAGCGACTGAAAGCGCTCAGACTGTGTGGGGCAGGGATTATCCGTATCTGAGGTCTGTGGAAAGTCCGGGTGACAGACTCTCCGCCGATTACAGTAAAACGGTTGTTCTTACTGAGGAGGATTTTGCCCGGTACGCTGAAAATCTTGACGGAGCAAAGCTGTCGGGTGACGCCGAAAACTGGTTTAAGCTTACCGACTCCGACGAAAGCGGCTATGTAAAAAAAGTCGAGACAGGCGGTAAGGAGTTCAGCGGAGCGCAGTTCAGAGACGCGTTCTCGCTCGCGAGCTGTAATTTCACTGTATCGTATAACGACGGCAGATTTACGGTAAGAACGCTCGGCAAAGGACACATGGTCGGCATGAGCCTATACGGAGCGGATTACATGGCCCGACAGGGCTCGGATTATGAACAAATTCTTACATATTATTACCAAAATACAGAAATATTGTGAATTTTTTTGCAAAACTATTGCATTTTTAAAAGTTTATGCTACAATTAAGGCAACAATGAACAAGGAGGAAATCAATATGGCATTTAAAATTACAGACGATTGCATCGCTTGTGGTGCATGTGCAGCTGATTGCCCGGTAGAAGCTATCTCCGAGGGTGACGGCAAGTTCGAAATTGATGCAGATACCTGCATTTCTTGCGGTGCTTGTGCAGACAATTGCCCCGTTGGCGCTCCTGTTGAGGAATAATCAATATTAAAGTAGCAGGGTGGAAAATTTCCACCCTGTTTTTCTTTGACTTATTGCAAAAAGTATAGTATAATCCATTCGTATTGCGGAGGTGAGCAGATGGAAGACAGAATTGAATATCTCGGTTCGGGCATCAGGGTTGTAGTATCAGATGACCACGGGTTCGGAACGGATGCCGTTCTGCTTGCCGATTTTGCCTCACCGAAGAAAAAAGAAAAAGCCTGCGATTTCGGTACGGGCTGCGGTATCATCCCGATGATATGGTGCAGGAACGGACAGGGCAGCAGTCTGACGGGAATCGAGATACAGGAAAAGGGTTATCTGCAGGCTGTCAGATCCGCCGAAATCAGCGGAATGACCGATAAAGTCACATTTATCAATCACGATTTAAAGGATATCAAATCCGTTCTTCCTCATGCCTCAATGGATGTTGTTACAATGAATCCTCCTTATAAAGCTCCCGACAGCGGGATAAAAAGCATTTCCGAAGCGGAGCTTATTGCCCGTCACGAAACCAGATGTGTTCTGCAGGACATCACCGACGCGGCGGCTTATCTGCTTAATTTCGGCGGAAGACTGTGCATGTGCAACCGTCCCGAAAGGCTTGCGGACACGATAACGGCGATGAAAAATTCGGGTATTGAGCCGAAGCGACTTCGTTTTGTTGTAAAACGGCCCGAAACAAAGCCGTGGCTCTTTCTGATTGAAGGAAAAAAAGGAAGCAGACCCTACATGACTGTTGACCCGATGCTGATAATGTACGGCGACGACGGTGAGCTTTCTGATGAAGTGATAAAAATTTACGGAGAATACAAGGAGAACTGCAAGTGAGCAAGTTATTTATAGTCGGAACACCAATCGGAAATTTAGGCGATTTTTCACCCCGTGCCGTTGAAACGCTGTCCGAGGTTGATTTTATTGCTGCCGAGGATACGCGCGTAACGCTTAAACTGCTGAATCATTTCGGAATCAAAAAGCCGATGATAAGCTATTTCAAGCATAACGTTCATGAACGGGGAGAGCAGATTATACAGAAAATTCTTGCAGGCGAAACCTGCGCTCTTGTAACCGACGCCGGAATGCCCGCAATTTCAGACCCCGGCGAGGATTTAGTCCGTCTGTGCCATGAAAACGGCATAAAGGTTGAATCCGTTCCCGGTCCGTGTGCGTTTACAACGGCGCTTGCTCTTTCGGGCTTTCCGTCGGGCAGATTTACGTTTGAGGGCTTCCTCAGCGTTAACAAGCCGAGCAGACGCGAGCATCTCGATTCGTTAAAGAACGAGACACGCACAATGCTTATTTATGAAGCGCCGCATAAGCTCGGAGCAACTCTTAAGGATATGAACAAGGCGTTCGGCAACCGTGAAATTGCCATTGTCCGCGAAATTACAAAGATACACGAAGAAGTTATCCATACAACTCTTGACGAAGCCGCAGAGCTTTACGGCGAGGGCGGAATAAAGGGCGAAATCGTACTTGTTATCAAGGGCGCGGAGCCGGAAAATATAAATGAAGAGCTTACGCTTGACGACGCCGTTGAAATGGCAAGACAGAACGTTGAAAACGGTATGAGCATGAGTGAGGCCGCAAAGGAAGCGGCTAAGCTGAGCGGCTTTAAAAAAGGCGATATCTACAAAATGCTGATAGGAGAATAATGATGCTTGAACGTTTTATGCAGAACCCGATTGAGCTAATAAAATACATCGTTCTGATTATTCTTGCGGTAATTATTTATATCTGGTACCGCTCGATTCCTTCGGGCAAAGGCAGTATACTGAAAAATCCCAAGGCCGAAAAAAGACTGAAAAGGGATTTCGCGGTAATTACCGAGGCTCATTTTGACCCCGAAAGAGACGATTACATGCTTGTTGTCGGAATGTGTTTGAACATTTCGGCATCACTTGAAAAAGAATCGCAGCCCGACGAGGCTTTTAAGCTTCTGCCTAATGCAAAGCAATATGCAATGTCGCTCGGCTATCTGTTTGAAGACAGCAGAGAAAAGCTTTCGGATTTCTTCCATTACAATAGCGAGCCGCTCCTTTCGGCAGCCGGAAAAGCCGCAGAGGAGGTTATCGGCGGTGAATTTGCCGGGCTTTACTCGAAGGAATATGTTATGTTTGACGAGAATAACGAAGAAGTTTCACTGTCGGCTGACGAAATAAAGACTCTCAACGAAAGGTACAGCATCTTTATGAAGGAGCATAGCGGTGAGATTTATAAAAAAGCCGCTGATTATATCAGACAGAACAAAAATGTATTTTTATCATAACATATAAAGTGCTGCAAAATTTGCGGCACTTTTCTTCATTTAAGGGTTTATTTTTGTGTTTTAATATGATATAATACACAAAATACAGAAATTGGGGCAGAAGGCTCATTCTGTATATTTGCGATTAATAATAAAGGGGCGATAAGTATGGCACATTTTGTATTTTCCGCATTCTGTGACGAATCCGGCGAAAGTACAATCGGCGGTCAGATGGCTGCCTGCAAAAAGAACGGCATAACTCATATGGAGCTTCGCGGCTTCGGTCCTGAGCTTAACATCAACAGGATGACCGTTGAACAGGCTAAAGCCATGAAGGAAGAAATCGATAAGGAAGGCATGAAGGTTTCCTCAATCGGTTCAGCTTACGGCAAAATCAATATCAAAGATGATTTTGAACCTCATTTTGAAGCTTTCAAAAACACAATCGAGGTTGCAAAGATTCTTGAAGCAAAATACATCAGAATGTTCAGCTTCTACTTCGAAGGTGTAGAAGATTACGGTGCATACAGAGACGAGGTTATCCGCCGCGTTACGGCTATGGTTGATTACGCAGAGGCTAACGGCATTATCTGCTGCCATGAGAACGAGAAGGGCATCTACGGTGATACAGCCGAGCGCTGCCTTGATATTCTTGAGGCTCTCGGCGGAAGACTTAAGGCTGTTTTCGACCCTGCTAACTTTGTTCAGTGCGGAGTTGATACCGCAAAGGCATATGACATGCTTGACAGCTATATCGAGTATTTCCACGTTAAGGACGCTCTTTATGAGAACGGACAGGTGGTTCCCGCAGGCAAGGGCGACGGCAACGTTCAGGCTCTTATCAATAAGTTTGCTCTCAAGGACGGCGTAAGAGTTCTCACGCTTGAGCCTCATCTTAAGGTTTTTGACGGACTCAACAATCTTGAAGAGGATAACGAAACAGCAAGAAAGATGGATATCAGCACATATCCGTCACATGAAGCATCCTTCAAGGCTGCCGCCGACGCCATGCATGAGGTTGCCGAGAAGGCTCAGCCCGTTCGCTTCGGCATCATCGGTATGGGCAACATGGGTTCTTCTCATGCTCAGAACTTCCTCAAGGGCAAAATCCGTGAAATGCGCCTTACCGCAGTTGCGGATATCAATCCGGAAAGACTTAAATGGGCAGAGGAAAACGTTCCCTTTGCCAAGAGATACAATACTGCGCTTGAGCTTATGGAAAGCGGCGAGGTTGACGCGGTTATCATCGCTACTCCGCATTATTTCCATCCTCCGCTTGTTATCGAGGCTCTCAAGCACGACCTTCATGTTATTTCCGAAAAGCCTGCAGGCGTTTACACAAAGCAGGTCCGTGAAATGAACGAGTTTGCTGCAAAATCCAATAAGACATTTGCGATGATGTTCAATCAGAGAACAAATTCGGTTTACAGAAAAATCAAGGAAATCGTCGACAGCAAAAAGTACGGCGAAATCCGCAGAGTCAACTGGATAATCACAGACTGGTTCCGCACTCAGTTCTATTACAACTCAGGCGGATGGCGCGCAACATGGAGCGGCGAAGGCGGCGGCGTACTTCTTAATCAGTGTCCGCATCAGCTTGACCTCTGGCAGTGGATCTGCGGCATGCCCTCAAAAATCCGCGCATTCTGCCACGAAGGCAAATGGCATGACATCGAGGTTGAGGACGATGTAACAATCTACGCCGAATATCCCAACGGCGCAACAGGCGTGTTCATCACGACGACAGGCGACTGTCCCGGTTCAAACAGACTTGAAATCACTCTCGACGGTGCCAAGATTGAATGCATTGACGGCGGCAAGGTTACAATTACCGAGCTTGACGATACAATCAGCCACTTCATTCCCACTGCAAACGAAGGCTTCGCAAAGATTGAGCGCAAGGTTGTTCCGTTCTCAACAGAGGGCGTTTACGAGCCTATTCCCGGCATTCTTGACGAACAGCACACAGGCGTTCTCAACGCTTTTGCTTCACATATTATTCACGGTACACCGCTTCTTGCAGGCGGCGAGGAAGGCATAAGAGGACTTTCAATTTCCAATGCGGCTCATTACTCAAGCTGGACAGGCGAAACGGTAGAGCTTCCCGTTGACGAGGATAAGTTCTATGAGCTTCTTATGGAAAAAGCTGCAAATTCGCGTGAAAAGAAAAATGTTGTTGCATCAGTAAATCAGGATATGAGCAGCACCTATTGATTGGAGCATCAGATATGAGAGTTTCCGTTGTCGGCTGCGGCAATGTTTCAAAATGCCACTTTAAAGCACTGACACAAATTGAAGAAATAGAAATTTCATCGGTTGTCGACATCAGACCCGAAAGGGCTGATGCCGCCGCCGAAAAATACGGCTGCAAAGCGTTTTACGATTTTGACACGATGCTCCGTGAGGACAGACCCGACTGCATTCACATCTGCACTCCGCATTATCTTCATGTTCCGATGGCTGTCAAGGCGCTGAACGAAGGCATCAATGTTCTTTGCGAAAAGCCTGCGGCTGTATCAAAGGACGGCCTTGAAAAGCTCAGAATGGCTCAGCTTATGAGCGGCGCACAGTACGGCGTCTGCTTCCAGAACAGGTACAATAAGTCTGTCAAGCTTGTAAAGGATATGCTTGATTCGGGTGAATACGGAGAGCTGCTTACGGCAAGAGCCGCCGTTCACTGGATAAGAGATATCGGATACTATTCCGATGACTGGCACGGCACACTCGATAAGGAATGCGGAGGCGTGCTTGTAAATCAGGCGATTCATACGGGCGACCTTCTGCGCTATATCGCGGGCAGAAATGTCAAAGCGGTCACGGGACATATTTTCAGAGATAAATTCAAAGGACAGATTGAGGTCGAGGATACGGCCCTTGCGCGATATGAATTTGATGACGGCGTAATCGCGCTTTACAACGGCACTGTTGCCTGCGGACTGAATCTTCCCGTTCTGCTTGATTTTGTATGTGAAAAGGCAACTCTCAGAATTGAGGGCGACAATGCCTATAAAATCACCGACGGTAAGGTTGAGCAGCTCTTCATGCCCGAAAACGCCGATTTTGTCGGCAGGGATTACTGGGGCAAGGGTCACGATTCGCTTATCACTGATTTCTATGACTGTCTTAAAAATAACCGGAAGTTCCCCGTTGACGCCTATGAGGGCGGCAAGGCAGTTGAGGAATTTCTTGCAATTTACGCATCCGATGAAATCGGAGAGAAAGTATACTTAAAAAAGGACTGATACTATGCAAATGACAATGCGCTGGTTCGGTGCGGACAAGGATACCGTTACGCTCGAACAGATTCGGCAGGTTCCCAATGTTGTCGGCGTTGTTCCCGCACTTCACAAGCTTCCCGCAGGCGAAGCATGGCCTCTTGATATGATTATGGATATGAAGGCTGAAATCGAGGCCGCAGGGCTTACAATGGAGTGCATCGAAAGCGTTAATGTACATGAGGATATCAAGCTCGGCGCACCGACGGCCGATAAATATATCGAGAATTATAAAATCAGCATACGCAATCTCGCAAAGGCGGGAGTAAAGTGCATCTGCTACAACTTTATGCCCGTTTTTGACTGGACAAGAACCGACCTCGCCATGGATATGGGCAACGGCGCAACATGCCTTTGCTACAACGGCAAGCAGGTTGAGGGCAAAAGTCCCGAGGACATGTTCAAAGAGATTGACGATAACTCAAACGGCTATGCAATGCCCGGCTGGGAAACGGAAAGAATGGGCGAAATCAAGGAGCTGTTTGTTAAATACAAGGACATCACCGCAGAGGATATGTGGAGAAATCTGAAGCATTTCCTTGAGGAGATTATTCCCGTATGCGAGGAATGCGATGTCAGAATGGCTATTCATCCCGACGATCCGCCGTGGGACATCTTCGGGCTTCCCCGTATTATAAAGAATATTGAAGATATCAGACGCTTCTTAAAACTTGTTGATTCTCCGTACAACGGACTTACATTCTGCACGGGTTCTCTTGGCTGCAGTCCGAAGAATGACCTTCCGGCAATGATAAGAGAGGTCGGTGACAGGATTTATTTCGCACATCTCAGAAATGTAAAAATCCGTGACAGCTGGTTCAATGAGACATCTCATTTCTCAGCTGACGGTTCACTTGATATGTATGAGATAGTCAAGGCCCTTCAGGAGGTCGGCTTTGACGGCTATATCCGTCCCGACCACGGCAGAATGCTCTGGGGCGAGGTTGCACGTCCCGGCTACGGTCTTTATGACCGCGCACTCGGATGCGCATATCTCAACGGTCTCTGGGAAGCAGTAGAAAAATCAAACAAGGAGTAATATATATGACAAAGCATGAATCATTAAACGGCAAGGTAGCCGTTATCACAGGCGGCGGCGGAGTTCTCTGCTCTGGATTCGCAAAAACGCTTGCAAAGCAGGGCGTTAAAATCGCGGTTCTTGACCTCAACGAGGCAGCAGCGCAGAAGGTTGCCGACGAAATCAACGCAGACGGCGGCACTGCAATCGCAGTCGGCTGCAACTGCCTTGAACCCGAAAGCATGAAGCAGGCAAGAGATACCGTAGCCGAAAAGCTCGGCACATGCGATATTCTTCTTAACGGCGCGGGCGGAAACAATCCCAAGGGTACAACAACAAAGGAAACTCTTGAAAAGATTGACCTTATCGAAAAGGACGAGAATATCAAGACCTTCTTTGACCTTGACCCCGCAGGAATCTCATTTGTTTTCAATCTTAACTTCCTCGGCACGCTTATTCCCACACAGATTTTTGCAAAGGATATGGCTGAGAAAGAGGACAGCTGCATTGTTATGATTACATCAATGAACGCTTTCCGTCCTCTTACAAAGATTCCCGCATATTCGGCTGCGAAGGCTGCTGTTGCGAACTTCACACAGTGGATGGCCGTTCACTTTGCCGATATGGGTATCCGCGTTAACGCTATCGCTCCCGGTTTCTTCTCAACTCAGCAGAACAAGACTCTTCTCTGGAACGATGACGGCACACCCACAGCAAGAACAGGCAAGATTCTTGCCGCTACACCTATGGGACGCTTCGGCGAACCCGAAGAGCTTTCAGGCGCTCTTCTTTTCCTCTGCGACAAAGAATATTCAGGCTTTGTTACAGGTACAACAATTGCCGTTGACGGCGGTTTCAACGCATATTCGGGCGTTTAATTTAAAAAATAACACACAGAGGATAGCTTCTTCTGTGTGTTAAACTATGTTTCAGGTGAATTTATGGATAAGCTTGTCAGCATAATAGTACCCGTATATAACCTTGAAAACTACATAAAAAACTGTCTTGACAGCCTTATTAATCAGACTTACCGCAATATTGAAATACTTGTTATTGACGACGGAAGCGTTGACCGAAGCGGTGAAATAATTAAATCAATGGCTGAAAAAGACAGTCGCATTGTTTATATAAAGCAGCAGAACGCGGGAGTTTCGGCAGCGAGAAACAACGGACTTGAGCATGCAAAGGGCGAATACATCATGTTTGCCGACGGCGACGACTACATGCATTATCAGGCGGTTGAGATTCTTTATAAAACGGCTGAGGAAAAACAGTGCGGTATGGTTTTCAGCGGCAGTCTCGTTACTGCGAAGCATAACGAAAGGATGAACCCTGTCACTGATTTCGGTATTACCCGGTTGACGGAGGATACGCTTTTCGACGAAGGCTCCGACAGAGCTGTCTGGGGAAAGATTTTCCGAAAGGAAGCTGTTAAGGGATATACGTTTCCTGTCGGTATTACAAATGCGGAAGACTTTAATTATATGCTGAGAGTTCTTTACGGAAACAGAAATAATCCCGGATACCGTGTTGACTGTAAGCTGTATTATTACTATATGCGCGGAGATTCGGCTTCGTTTCACGATTTTTCGCCGAAAAATATTACGGAAATCTTCATTAATGAGAAAAACGCTGAGTTCTTCTCCGATAAGGAAGACTGTTATCTTAAGTTTTACAGTATTTTATGTCTTATAAAGGCGATTCTTTTTGTAAGAACAAAGTCAGTTAATTCACCCTGTGAAAACGAAACAAAAGCAGCATGCAGAAGCGCATGGAAAAAATGGAGAAAAACATTTCTTTCATCGGGAGGCATCAGTATAAAAGACAGGCTTATGTTTACGGCGTTTTATTATTCACGTCATCTTTATGAGCTTGCGAGACTGATACAGGACCCGACAATGAAGGATTTTTATAAGAACAGAAAGAACAAAAGGAGCTGAAGAAATGAATCTTAATTTAAGACCGAAGGAAGAATGCACATTTGACATGATTTCTCTCGGTGAAATCATGCTTCGCCTTGACCCCGGCGACGGCAGAATAAAAACAGCACGCAGCTTCCGCGCATGGGAGGGCGGCGGCGAATACAACGTTGCACGCGGCCTGAGACGCTGCTTCGGACTGAAAACCGCTGCAGTTACAGCCTTTACGTTCAATTTGCTGTGTGAAGCTTTTTTTTCTGCTTTTCTTTCCTCAGCTCTGGCTGCTGCAGCCTGCACTGAGGAATTTGAATCAGATGTGTCTGCAGTGCTGTGTTTTCTCTTTTTATGGAACATTATAATAATCC
>JAZUDP010000043.1:0-4630 GCA_045639705.1 Acutalibacteraceae bacterium | reverse complement strand
CAATAAAAATTTACAAATTCAGCAAAAATAATAATGAATTCTGTAATTATATATGTTATAATGAACACGGATATATTTTTTAAACGAAATATATACTATACAGAAAAGAAATCCGAAAGGAGTTTTAATTATGGGACTTATTCAGGCAGGATTAGGCGCTGTCGGCGGAGTACTTGCCGATCAGTGGAAGGAATTTTTCTATTGTGATTCACTCGGCAGGGACACGCTTGTCGCAAAGGGTCAGAAGAGGATTTCAAACCGTTCATCAAATACCAAGGGTAATGACAATATTATCTCAAACGGTTCGGGCATTGCCGTTGCAGACGGTCAGTGCATGATTATTGTTGAACAGGGCAAGGTTGTTGAGGTCTGCGCCGAACCCGGCGAATTTACCTACAACACATCAACAGAACCCAGCATCTTTACAGGTAAGCTCGGTGACAGCATCAAGGAAACCTTCAAGCTTATCGGCAAGCGTTTCACATACGGCGGAGATACCGGCAAGGATCAGCGCGTTTACTATTTCAATACAAAGGAAATCATTGACAATAAATTCGGCACTGCAAATCCGTTCATGTTCCGTGTTGTAAACAGCAAGGCACACATGGACAGAACCGTTAATGTAAGATGCAACGGTATATATTCGTATAGAATTACAGACCCGCTTCTTTTCTATTCGCAGGTCTGCGGCAATGTTGAAGCATCGTACGAGAGAGATGAAATCGATAATCAGCTCAAGACTGATTTCATCAGCGCTCTTCAGCCGGCTTTTGCTCAGCTTTCTGCTCTTGAACTCCGTCCCGCGGATATTCCCGCGCATTCAATGGAGCTTGAGGACGCAATGGCAGAGGCTCTTAAGAAGAGATGGACAGAGGCAAGAGGTATCTCTCTTGTATCCGTTTCAATGAACCCGATTACTCTTACCGACGAGGATATGAAGAAGGTTCAGCAGATGGAGGACGCTGCTGCTCTCGCTTCCGACCCTGCTATGATGGCGGGTCTTATGGGTGCCGCCTCCGCAGGCGCAATGGAAACAGCTGCGGGCAATACCGCAGGCGCGATGACAGGCTTCATGGGCATGGGTATGGCAGGAAGCATGGCAGGTATGAACAATCTTCAGGGTCTTTATCAGCAGAGCGCACAGCAGCAGACGGCTCAGGCGCCGGCGGCGGATACATGGAAATGTGCCTCATGCGGCGCACAGTCAACAGGCAAATTCTGTCAGGAATGCGGTAAGCCGAAGCCTGTTGAGAACGGCTGGACATGTGCGTGCGGCAAGGTGAATAAAGGCAAGTTCTGTTCTGAATGCGGTGCAAAGAAGCCCGAAGGCGCACTGCTTTACAAGTGCGACAAGTGCGGATGGGAGCCTGAGGACCCGAAGAATCCTCCTAAGTTCTGTCCGGAATGCGGAGACCCCTTTGACGAAAAAGATGCAATTAAATAATTGATTTACCTTATAATAAATGAGGTGATACTGTGTCTGATATGATTCAGTACAAGTGTCCGGCGTGCGGAGGCAGACTTGAATTTGATTCGGAATCGCAGGGGATGAAATGTCCCTTCTGCGATTCGGAATACAGTATTGACGAACTCAGGCAGGATCAGACTTCTGATTCTGCGGCAGGCGGATGGCAGCACAGTGACGGAGTGATTCCTCAGAACGAAGCTGACGGAATGCTTGTATATGTGTGTCAGTCCTGCGGCGGTGAAATAATCGGAGAAAGCACATCCGCCGCGCTGAGCTGTCCGTACTGCGGAAATCCCGTTGTAATTAAGGGTCAGCTTTCGGGTGAGCTTAAGCCCGACCTGATTATTCCGTTTAAGCTTGACAAAAAATCAGCTAAAGAAGCGCTTAAAAAGCATATCGGTTCAAAAAAGTTCGTCCCCGGAGTTTTCAGGGATGAAAACCATATTGATGAGATAAAGGGTATATATGTGCCCGAGTGGCTTTTCAGCGGTGATGTTGAGGCTGATATTGTTTACAGCGGAAATAAAGTGAACAAGTGGCGTGACAGCGAGTTCAGCTATGTTGAAACCTCGCGCTTTGACCTTCAGAGAAGCGGCAGCTTTTCCGTTGAAGGTCTTCCCGTTGACGGCTCGACAAAAATGGACGATACTCTTATGGAGTCGATTGAGCCGTTTGATATAAGCGAAGCCGTTGATTTCAGCACGGCATACCTGTCGGGCTATTTTGCCGACAGGTATGATGTGGACGCGGAAAAAAGCCGGAAGCGTGCGGACGAAAGAATAAGAAGCAGTGCGTTTGAGGCTTTCCGCAGCTCGGCAGACGAATTTGAGGATGTCCGGGAAAGCGAAGAAAAGTCGGCAATTAATGTCCGCAACGGCTCGTGCCGTTATGCGCTTTATCCCGTGTGGCTGCTGAATACCTCATGGAAGGGGCAGAAATACACCTTTGCCATGAACGGTCAGACAGGTAAATTTGTCGGCGATCTTCCTGTTGATAAAAGCGCGTTCTGGAAATGGGTCGGTATACTGACAGCGGCCTTCGGCAGCATAATCTATGCTGTTGCCTGGCTTGCGTCAGTCATGTAAGGGGGCGTCGGAATGATAAAAAGAATTACGGCGTTTCTTATAGCCTGTCTTATCTGCGCAGCTGCGGTGGTTTCCGTTTTTGCCTATGATTCGTCATATGTTGCTTTTTCTGAAGGCTTCTTTATTGATGAGGATAAGCTGGAAGCTCTTGACGGCATGGCGAAAAATATAAAGAGAACTTACGGTTTCCCCGTATATTATACGCTGACCGACAGTATTGACCCGTGTCCGGATTTATATGAATATGCCGAATCGGAGTTTAATTCCGGCGCAGAAGGCATGGCGGGTGTATATTTTGTTTCGTATATAAAGGATAATTCCGAAAATACATATCTGTATGTATCGGATGAGCTGGCGACCCTCTTTACAGAGGATACCCGTCAGAAGATTTTCGATGCATATGACGGCGCTGCGTCTTATTATGACAGTGCGGTCGGCTTCTATAACTGCGTTTCCGCTGTCCTTGAGGAAAACAGCGGGGCTGCGGCTGAAATAGCCGAAAAGGCGATGGCTGCCGCGGAGGCGGCAAAGGAAGAGGAGAAGCAGCCTCAGCTGATTAAAGACAGAACGGGACTGATAAGCATCGCTCGGCGAGAAAAGCTGAATAAAAAGCTTGCCGGATACAGTGAGGAATGCAAGTGCGATTTTGCCGTGCTTGTTGTTGATTCACTCGGCGGATTGTCTTCCTCAGAATATGCCGAAAAGTATTACGAAAGCAGCGGCTGCGGCTACGGCGAAACAAAGGACGGCGTTCTTCTTCTGCTGAGCATAACCGGAGTTGAGGGAGAAAACGACTGGAATGTTTACCGTTCCGCGAAGGTTAAGGAATGGTACAGCGATAAAACCGTCAGCAAGCTTATGAAGCCTGTTGTGAAAAAGCTTAAAGCAGGTGATTATACAGGCGCGGTTGAGCGTTATGCAGACGGATTTAAGGGTCAGTTCGGCAAGCACGCGTCTCCGTCGCTTATATGGCTTCCGCTTTCATTTGTCATCGGATTTGCGATTGCGTTTATTGTAATGAAAATAAAAACGGCAAATCTTCAGTCCGTTTATTCACAGACAGATGCGAACAGCTATATAAAAGAGGAAAGCTTTGTCATCAATTCGAGCAATGATATATTTATAGACAAGGAAGTTTCGAAATCTGCCATTGCGTCCGCATCTTCATCAGCGTCGGAACGTTCAGATACGGTGTCGGGCGGCGGAGCATCAACGGGCGGAAAGTTTTAAATAAGTTAAAAATAAAGAGTGGAGCAAAACTCCACTCTTTATTTTGTGCTTTCTATTTTAATGAATCTCGGAATTTCTCTTGCGGATATCTCGGGTATGCCGGCATATTCTCCGCTGAAATAAACCTTTACCGTGTTTTCTCCGCTTTTCAGACTGAATACCGTACTGTCAAGGCCTTCGGTATATCCTGTCAGCTCACTGCTTTTCAGCAGCCCGGCTTTAACATCGTCTTCATCAAGTGCGGATATTGTTACTTCGGTGTCACTGTCTGAATAAATATTAAGCTCGCACTCAATGTATACATATTCATTTTCGGTATAAAAGTCAATAAACCTGCTTTTTGAGCTGTTGTCAAGAATAACGTTTGCTGTCGGAACGGAAGAGCAGGAGGAGAGAATCAGAAGAATCAGCGCCGGAAACAGCAGTCTGAAAGCTTTTTTCATATTTATCACCTTAAAAATTATACTGCAAAACCTGATGTGTGTCAAATTTTTGCATCAGTTGTAATGATTTTTTATTCGTACTATTGCAAAATAAATCGAAATAGTATATAATATCGAAAAATAAACGAAAGTTTGTTTCAGCCTATCTTGAGAGGAGAATTTTTGTGGCAGATAAGGAAAAAGTTGCAGAAGAAGTAAAAGAGGAAGAAATAAAGGCAGAGGAAAAAACAGAAGCTGCTGAAGAAAATAAAAATGAAAGCACAGATGAAAAGAAGAATTCACCGACAAAGTCAGTTGTAACAAAGTGCATTGCGGCTGTTCTTTGCGCCGCAATTGCAGGATATACAATTTCAGGTTCTGTAGGCAAGCTTGCCGATGCAATGAAGCCCGTTGAAGGCGCATCT
>JAZUDP010000042.1:0-4786 GCA_045639705.1 Acutalibacteraceae bacterium | reverse complement strand
GTCGGGCGTCATTCCCTACGAATTGTACAGTTATTCCGTCGACATCGTAGGGGCGACCATTGGTCGCCCGCGAAATTTTATCAACCCTGACGGGCAATTGTATTTTTATCATGTCATTCTGAACGAAGTGAAGAATCTCAGCCTGCCGTTTTTGAGATTCTTCGTCGTTCCTCCTCAGAATGACATTACATGTTCCGACTGCCCGCGCAGGGTAACAGAATTCTGATAACCGTCGACCCGGTGAGGGCGCGGAGGCACTCCGCCATATTGTAATTTACAGAACCTGCAAATCACATATTTTCTTGACATCTGCTTATATTTTGCTATAATTATAAAAAAATATTCTCGGAGGCACAAAAATGGTTAAGCACATTGTTTTCTGGAATGTCAGAGATGACGAAGATAAAGAACACAACATGAAGGAAATGAAAAAACGCCTTACCGCTCTTGTCGGCAAGGTTGACGGACTTATCAGCGCCGAGGTCGGCTTCAATTTCAATCCCAAGGGGTATGACCTCGCTCTTTATTCGATTTTCACTGACCGGGAAGCTCTTGACGGCTATCAGGTTCATCCCGAACACCTCAAGGTAAAGGAATTCGTTCATTCCGTAATCACCGACAGATGCGTTGTGGATTTTGAGTTTTAAAAGAATCCGCTGTGAACGGAAATTCACGGCGGATTACCTTTTGAAAAAAATTCCCGATAAAAGAAAAAAACACTTGATTTTTCGCATCAAGTCGGTTATAATAACAGAGTTGTAAGACAGATACGGAGAGTTGTCCGAGCTGGCCGAAGGAGCACGATTGGAAATCGTGTAACAGCCTAAAACTGTTCGAGGGTTCGAATCCCTTGCTCTCCGCCATGAAAAAGACCGCAGAACCTTAACAAAAAGGCTTTGCGGTTTTATTTTTTTATGATACGAAAACATTTTTCACAACATCAACTGCAGGCTTTTGCATACCCGTGAGCATATGGGAATATGTATCTAAAGTTATATTAACATTTGAATGTCCGAGAATAGAACTTGCAACTTTCGGATTAACTCCCTCGGATAACATCAACGTAGCCCAACTGTGACGCAAATCATGAATACGAATAGACGGCAAACCCAACTCACGCAGTAATTTTTTAAATCTGCGTCTAAGAACATTTGCAGAAATCAAATTACCCGAAGAAAGCGAAAAAACAAAATCGGAATCAGAATCAGGCTTTTGAACTTCTTTAAAAGCTAAAAGCTTAACAGTTAATACCTCAGGAAAAAGGAGCATTCTGACACTATTCTGAGTTTTGCAAGGGCTAAATTTATAACCACCCTTTGAAGGTGTCGCAGTACGCTGAATAAAAACAGAATTACTGTCAAAATCAAAATCAGACCATTTTAAGCCGAGCATTTCACCACGGCGCAAAGGAAGAAAGAGCAAAACCAAAAAAGGAAGATAATCAAAATTATTAAAACAAGCATTAAATAAAGTCTGCAACTGTTCTTTATTCAATACAACCGGAACATATTTTCTCGGCTTCGGCATATCAATACATTCAATCGGATTCTTTGAAATATACCCTCTTTTTACAGCTGTATTCAAAGCAATACGCAATGTTGCAAGAACATACCGCTGTGAGGTTACTGAAAGACCTTTTAAATGCATAAATGATATAAGTAAGTCAATATCATCAGGAGTAAGCATTTCAAGCGTTACAGAGCCGATACAAGGCAGAATATAAAGCGTAATATTATTATGATATCCATTTACAGTATTTTGAGCTAAGCCGACAGAAATACTGTATGTATTAAGCCAATGCGGAAGATACTCGGACAATGTCAATTATTATCACCACCCTGACAAGCTGAATTAATCCAACTGTGAAACGCTTCACAAGGTACAACATACCGACCACCGATTTTTATATTCGGGATTGCATTATCTCTTATAAGCTGATAAGCTTTTCCGATACTTACACCGAGAAGTGCAGAAACCTCAGAAACAGAATAAGTTAAACAAGTGTTTTGCATATACATCACCTTTCAAAATTTAAGGAATAATAACTTCGCCAAGGCTTTGACGAACTGTAATATCATCAGGATAAATAAACTTTCTATTTGGTAAATCAGGCGGTGAATACTGCTTTAAATCTGAAAAATCTGAGAAATCAAGATTATACAACTCTGTGTCAGGTTCTAAAATTAAACCCTTTCCGCCTGCAAGATAAAACTGTCCGAAAATCTTTTTATCTGTATCTTTCGTTATGTACTTACTGATATATTTACAAGCTCCGTCAAAATCGCCATACACCTCTATTGCGGTAGAAAAACCATATTTCCATTGCGGTAGATTAAAAACTGTATGTCCGTTTTTATCTTTATGACCGCTGTCAATCAATTTCAATAAGCCTTTAGTCATAAGTGCGTGAAAATGAAGTGCTCCATCCTTATGTAACTCAGGAACAATCAAATATTTGATACCTTTCCTCTGTGTAATATTGTTTAACCACTTTCTGACAGCTTTCTTTACTTCCTCAACGTTATAGCGGTTTATACATTCAGAATCCAATGTCAGAGTAACAAATAATTCAAAATTGTTACATTTAGCAATCTCAAACACACGGCGGCGAGCTCTTGAAACATTGTCAGAGCGTGAAACTCCGTCAGTACAATATTCATCAGGACGATTTTCAATAGCTTTTCTTATACTTTCATCAGAACATTCAAAACCTTTTGGCTTATATATAGCTTCATTGCAAACTGTCCAATTCTTTGAACCGTCAGGATAAATGCGACACTTAGAGTTACAAAAAACACAACCCTGAGTATACTGAGTTAAGAACAAAGACATTAATTCACCACCTTAAAAATAAAAAATGAGTACATATTGAGGTTATAATCAAGTATATAACCTCTGAACTGTGCAGTTAATAAGAAACTACTAACAGTAAGATTCTGCAGCAGCTCAGGGCGTTGCCCCTCTAACTACATCAGGAAACAAGCTTCTTAGTATGTTAGTCAGATACAGCAAAATTTTAGCCTCGTATATGGTAACAACGGGCGCAGGGAATGCGGAAGACGGAAACACACACCACGCAATACACCACAGCGAGAAAGGAAAAAAACTGCGACGCATGCGCATTAATTCGGTAAGCGCTTCGCGCATTTTATTTTAGTCGAACAAAGGGCGACCAACAAACTACCACGCACAAAACAAGGTGTCTTGCCCTTTACCCCTTAAACTACTACAACGCTCGGAGCAAGCTCCCCGAGCGTTTCTACTTTACGTCAGCAGGGAAATACACATCAGGCCTCTTAATAATAGTGAAATACATAAATTCACAGACAAAAGGAACAGAATCAGATAACAGAAAACTATCAAGTTTCTTAATCTCTGTATCATCATCACAAAGCCGAACACAAAAGTGACGAACACCTGAAACAGTAGAAAAATACTCGAAATAACCCTTAAGCCTGATTATATAAATCACTAAAATTAATCCTCATACACTTCAACATAAAACTCTTCTTTCAGATTTAAGCCGTCTGTATTTATCGGCTCTTCAAACCTTATGCTTTCAATATACTTCTGCAATTCTCTACAACGATTCAATATTTCATCTTCAAACGGGAAGTAATTCATTGTACTTTCGAGAACATCAGAAAGAAACTGAAAACGATACTCCGAACCAAATGCTTTTTCCATAAAATCGCAACCTTTCATAAGTAATTAATTTGATTGTTCATTGTAATTATTTGAACCATTTATAATATACAACAATCATTTTGATTTGTCAATAATCAAATTTGTTAATTAATTATGAGTTTAAGCAATAGGAAAATAAAAAATAAATTGACAAATGAAAAATAATCAATTAAAATAATTTCGGTGATAAAAATGTTTGAAAAATTAAAGCAATACAACAATTTATATACAAAGCAAGAAAGAAAAGAATTAATCGGAAAAATTCTGACAGAATTAAGAAAAAAAGCAGGACTGCAGCAAAAAGAAGTTGCAGAACTGCTTTCAGTAGAATATCAAACATACAGAAACTATGAAAACGCTTCAAGCGAACCACCTGCAGAAATACTTGTAAGACTTTCAAAGCTGTACGATGTTCCCGTTGATTTTATTGTCGGAGCAGATGATTACAGTAAAAACAAAGAACTTGAAAATCAAATTATTAAAGAATGTCAGGAACAGATTGAAGCTTTAAAGGCAGAGATTGAAAACGAAACCGATGAAGCAAAGAAAATAGCTAAAAGAACGATTTTACAATATGCAGAGGAACAACTGAAAGACAGAATAAAAAAAGCAAAAGAACAAGCATAAAAAAAGCTGTCAAAAGACAGCTTATAAAAAATATTTAATTGTTCTTTTTATTGGAAATCGTGTAACAGCCTAAAACTGTTCGAGGGTTCGAATCCCTTGCTCTCCGCCATAAAATAAAGAGCGTAGCGTAAGCTATGCTCTTTATTTTTTTTGATTAAATTTAAGCAAGGGATTCGAACAAGGAGGGAGCAAGCGAAGCTTGCGCAAGAAAACAGTCCGGGGGCCTGTTTTCGCCGACGCGGCAGCGAGCGAAGCAAGGCGACAGCACGGCAGTGCGGGACAAAATCCCTTACCCTCCGCAAAAAAAGAGCTGCCCATCGGGCGGTGCAAATTAGGGAGAAACCGGTTTTGAATGGCTATAATCGCCTTATACTTGCTGAAAAACCTTGAAATACGCGAGTATTCCTGCGGTTTTGTCAGCAGCGTCTAAGTCTGATTCTATCTCATTCAAAACTACTCCGTATCTGAAAAC
>JAZUDP010000041.1:0-4590 GCA_045639705.1 Acutalibacteraceae bacterium | reverse complement strand
GCTTGCGTGCTTCCTCCTCAAATACTCTGATAAACTCTTCGCCGATGATCTTTCTCTTTTTCTCAGGCTCTTCTACGCCTGCAAGCTTGTCAAGGAAGCGGTCAACTGCATCAACATATACAAGGTTAGCATTCATCTGGTTGCGGAAAACCTCGATAACCTGCTCGGGCTCACCCTTACGAAGCAAACCGTGATTAACGTGAACGCATACAAGCTGCTGTCCGATAGCCTTAATGAGAAGAGCGGCAACAACCGATGAGTCAACGCCGCCGGAGAGTGCAAGAAGAACCTTCCTGTCGCCGACCTGCTCTTTGATTTCCTTTACCTGCTCGTCGATAAAAGCTTTAGCGAGTTCAGGAGTATTGATTCGTGCCATTGATTCGGGACGAACAATTTTTTCCATACGAATTCCTCCAGTTACTTAAAATTTATACGCACAATTATACACGAAAAGCGTCAGAATTTCAATGTAAAAAATTGAAAAAATCTCGGCTTTCACGCAATATTTTTGTGCTTGATTATCAAAAAAACATTGCAGATATTGGACCCTGTTATGAGAATCGGAACTTTATGAAAATGATTTTTTCAAATAATCCCGATTGTTTAATTAAAGAAGGATGATTGGAAGCAATATAAGCAGATAAAGTAAGTATCCCGACAAAATAAGATTTGTTGATTTTTAAAAATTTATATGTTACTAAAATATATAATTACGATATCACTGCAATAAACTTTTGCCATGAGCGTCGGTCATTACATTATATTCTGGCATTTTATTTAGCTCCTCAAAGCAATCATCTGTGTCAATGTAATGTATGATATCTATATATTCGCCATCAGTTATAACAGCAAATTCACAATTGAGGTTTTCTGCGTAAAAAATGGTTTGCTCAATAATTGTATCATCAATAATTGTTCCTCTTTTCTTACATTCTATTACAACCATTGGTGATGTATCGCCAGTATCATTATTTTTCCTTAAAATCAGAATGTCAGGTCTACGCTTTGAGTCAAAATGATAATACTTCATTGATATTTCTTCGTCTATCATATATTCAGGAACTTTTAGCTCTTTGATAATGTATTGTATAAGTTTTTGTCTTACATCTTCCTCTGGTGTATATGGTATTTCTTTTTTTCTAATAACGTCATATACAACTTTTCTGCCTGAGCCATTTATCGATATGTTTAGTTTATACTTATCAAGATGGATTTTACTCATTTATATTCCTCCACGAATTCTGATTTAGTGTCTTAACTTTTACCTAATTATTATATTGGTTTTTGAGGAATAATTCAAGCTTAGAATATCTTGAAATATTTGAAAATATAAAAAGAATCAAGGTACATTAAGCCTTGATTCTCAAGCGGTGCTGTTATTGCAATGTTTAAATTTATATATTTATCGGAAGAAATGCAGCTGCGACCGCAAAAACAATTGCCGGCAGGAAATTGGCAACCTTTACCTTTTTGCCCCAGACGATATTAAGTCCGACGCAGAAAATCAGCACAGAACCGATAAGTGAAAGATTAACAAGAGCCGCATCGGTCATAATCGGTTTGACAAGCCGTGCGAGAGCGGTTACGCTGCCCTGAAAAATGCCTACGGGGATAGCGGAAAAAATACAGCCCTTACCCATTGAGCAGGTCATAACCATAACAATAATGAGGTCAAGCACCGCCTTGGTAGCAAGCGTGGAATAATCGCCGAAAATACCGTCCTGAATTGAGCCGACAACGGCCATTGCTCCGATGCAGACGGTCAGCGAAGCGGTGACGAAACCGTTGACAAAGCCCCCGTCCTTCGCGTTGCCCGTTTTAACCTTCAGCCATTCGCCGAAGCGCTCAAACGCGCCCTCAATATTGATAAGCTCGCCGACAAAAGCGCCGAGAACGATGCAGGCGACAACAAGCATGGAGCGCCCGCTGACAATCGCTGTTCCCTCAACGGACAGCATTCCCTCCATAACGCCCGCAACGGCAATGAAAATTACGGAAACGCCGCACGCCTTCAGCAGGGTATCTCTCAGCCGTTCGTTCATCAGCCTGCCGACAAACATACCTGCTATGCCGCCGATAACTATGCTGACTACATTTATTATAGTTCCTAATCCTATCATTTTTATGCCTCCGATTTATCGGTGACATTTTATCACAGCAAAGCCCGTTCGTCAACAGAAACGGCGGTTTCCTGTCAAATAAAATCTGATGAGTTATGACAGAGAATTGATGATTTTCTTAAACGCCTCTGTGTTCTTTAATTCTTCGGACAACGGATATCTGTTGTTCAGGAGAAATCTGATTCTGTCCTGCATTTTATCCGCAGTACCTGCGATCGCATGCCGGGCGTTAAACAAAAAAGGCATCCGACGGATGCCTTTTATATATGTATGGAATTAAAGCTTTGCCGCAAGCTCCTTGATATATGCTTTGAAATCCTCGCCGATTTCCTTATGGTCGAGAGCAACCTCGCAGTTGGCCTTCATGATACCGAGCTTATTGCCCATGTCGTAACGGATGCCGTCGAAGTCGAGCGCAAGCAGGTCGCCCTCCTTGCCGAGTCTTGTGAGCGTATCTGTGAAATAAAGCTCCTCGCCCTCGGGTGTGTTTGCAAGGTCCTCTGCAAGATAATCAAAGATTTTCGGAGGAGCAACAACTCTGCCGAGAATTGAATAGCAGGAAATAATCTGATCCTCTGTGGGCTTCTCAATGATGTTGTGAACATCCATAACCTCAGGCTGGTCATCGTGATGAGTGACATCAAGCGTGCAGTACTTGGGAACATCCTTGCGGGGAACCTCCTTAACGCCTACAACGCCCTTGCCGGTTTCCTCATAGATATCAGTAAGCTGCTTGATAACGGGATACTCGTTGTTGATGATAACATCGTCACCGTAGAGAATTGCAACGGGTTCATCGCCTACAAAGCTCTTGGCGCACATGATTGCGTGACCGAGACCCTTTGTCTCCTTCTGACGAAGGAAATATACGTTTGCAATGTTTGAGCATGCGAGAACATCGTCGTAAAGAGCCTTTTTCTTGGGATTGTTCTTAAGATTTGCCTCAAGCTCAAAGCTGTGGTCAAAATGGTCCTCAATTGCGCCCTTGCCGCGGTTTGTAATTATAAGAATATCTTCGATACCCGCTGCTGCTGCCTCTTCAACAATGTACTGAATGGCGGGCTTGTCAACGATGTTGAGCATTTCCTTGGGAACTGCCTTTGATGCGGGAAGAACTCGTGTTCCGAGACCTGCTGCGGGAATAATGGCTTTTTTGACTTTCATAACAGATTCCTCCAATGTTTTAGAAAAAGATAGAATGAACAAGCTGAACAATCAGAGTCGGCAGATAATCGCTTGCAAGGAACGCAGCCGCCGCAGGCAGAAGCGCCACACCTCCGCGCCGAAGAAGTGAATATTTGACGATTTTCGGGTCATTCGTGCTTTTGTAAGCAAATTTTATATCTTCAAGCATTTTACGCTTGTAAATACCGTTGGCAACCAGCGCGGCAACAGTATTCGGAACAAGAAATGTTCCTGAAAAAACCGCGATTATCGCAGGCGCAATCTGTCCGGAAATTTTGGTTAATTCCGCCTGCGCCGCATTGACGGCAGCTTCCGTTTCTTTGTTCTGCTCTTTCGAGTAGCTGCTGTAAGCCTCGGCATATTCCGTATATGCCGTCTGCATTGTTTCATAGCTTTTCGCTATTTTTTCGGTCTGAGGGAAAAGGAAAAGATTAAGAGCAAAAACGACCGAGAAGAAAATGAAACCGGCCTTGTACAGCTTTCGGTAAAAGAACCATGCGGGGGAAAAGAAAAACGCGCCCCAGTTCCATGAAGCAAAAAAGCTTTTGCCGTCGGAACGAAGAAATTTTCTGACATAATTCTTTGCGCCGACCTGTGTGTACGAAACGGCGTCCTTTGCCTTCACGCCGTCAAATTCCGTGTTGGGGTCAAATCCCGCGTTGATAAAAAACTGAGGATTCACATCAAGAGCGGGCATGGGCAGACCGACGGGCATCATCGGACTGTCGGAATCGGCTTCAGTCTCCTGAACCGGCTCCTCCTGCTTCGGTTCATCGACAAGGACAAAGGGATTTTTCCACTCAAAGCCGCTTTCGTGAAGATGCTCGTTTACGCATCGGTTATTCAGTTCATAGCACTTTCTGTGCTGAGGTGTTCCGCAATCGGGGCAGACAACGATATCTTCTCCGTCAAGAAGGTGCTGTCCGCAGCCGTCGCAGACTGCGTTGTCGTAAAACATTAAATTACTCCAGATATCAGTTTTCAGTATATTATAACACATTCTTTTACAATAGTGTAGACTAATTTTAAATAAATTTAGAATATAATTAAAATCTTTATCTTTACACGGCGGGATTTTTACTGTATAATTAATCAGTAAAAATATGTATAGGAGTATTTTGTATGATACAGTTTGAAGAATTAAGACTCCATCTGCTCGATTATAAGGAAAAGCTCGGCGAGCTCGGCGAAGCTCTCGGACTTGAAAGCATGAAGGCGGAAATTGTTTCTCTTGAAGAAAAGACCGCTCAGGACGGCTTCTGGGACGATATCGCAGGAACACAGG
>JAZUDP010000040.1:0-27266 GCA_045639705.1 Acutalibacteraceae bacterium | reverse complement strand
AAGGGCTTCTGCTCATAAGAAACCTTAACCATGAAAACGCCGCAGTCAAGACCTAAGAACGCGCACGCCATTGAAAGCGCCGTGCCCCACTGACCTGCGCCTGTTTCGGTTGTAACGCCTTTAAGGCCCTGCTTCTTTGCGTAAAAAGCCTGAGCGATAGCGGAGTTCAGCTTGTGGCTGCCGCTTGTGTTGTTGCCTTCAAATTTGTAGTAAATCTTCGCAGGTGTGCCGAGAGCTTCTTCAAGGCAGTAGGCTCTTACCAGCGGAGAGGGACGGTACATTTTGTAAAAATTATAAATATCCTCGGGAATATCGAAATACGGCGTTGTGTCGTCAAGCTCCTGCTTGATAAGCTCGTCGCAGAAAACGGGTCTTAAATCCTCATAGCCGAGGGGCTTGTGTGTTTCAGGGTCAAGAAGCGGAGCAGGCTTATTTTTCATGTCTGCACGCACGTTGTACCACTGCTTCGGCATCTCTGTTTCGTCAAGGTAGATTTTGTATGGTATTTCTTTGCTCATGTTTTTTCTCTCCTTTTCAATTACTCTGAGCTAATTGTCGGGATATCAATATAAAAAGCCCTTATCCCGACAAACTGCCGGGACAAGAGCTGTAACTCCTGCGGTGCCACCCTGCTTGACGCAACTGCGTCCACTTAGCTCGTACTTAAATACGACGGTTATTGTTAACGGAGTACCCTCTCCGTCTCGCATACTCTGATTTCTGCTCGCCCTCGGAAGCCCATTCGGAATTACTCTGCGCACTGCGTTACACCAACCCGCAGTTCTCTTTGCCGCTCGGTAAATCTTACTTACTCTTCTTCAACGGTTTATCGTATTATATTCCAACGGCGCAATTTTGTCAAGAGGAAATTTATACCGTTTCAACCTTAATCAGATTGGTGTTTCCCGATGTGCCGTTCGTAATGCCGCCGGTGATAATGATTTTTTCGCCGCTTTCAAGATTGAATGTCTTTTTGGCCAGTCTCGCCGCTGTATAGAAAAGAACATCGATTGAATTGAACGTTTCACACATAACAGGTGTTACGCCCCATGAAAGCGACAGCTTGCGCCATGTTTTTCTGTCTGTTGTAACGCCTAAGATATCCGCGGGACAGCGGAAACGCGAAACCATTCTGACCGTCATTCCCGAAAGCGAGCATACCGCTATAACCTTTGAGCCGATATCTATCGCCATGCCGCAGGTCGCGTGTGAAATCGCGTCAACAGTGTTTCTGATGTTGAATGTTGCGGTTCTGAACCGCTTGTCATATTTAATGTTTTTCTCCGCTTCCTCGGCGATTTTTGACATTGTTTCAACCGCAAGCACGGGATATGCGCCCGCCGCCGTTTCGCCCGAAAGCATAAGCGCGCTTGTGCCGTCATAAACCGCATTTGCAACATCGGATATTTCCGCACGGGTGGGTCTTACGTTGTGAATCATGGATTCAAGCATTTCCGTTGCGGTAATAACACGCTTGCCCAGAAGTCTGCATTTTGTGATAAGCATTTTCTGAATTGCGGGAAGCTCCTCGAACGGAATTTCAACGCCCATATCACCGCGCGCAACCATAATTCCGTCGCAGACCGTGCATATTTCTTCAATGTTGTCAACGCCCGAACGATTTTCTATCTTGGCAATAAGGTCAATGTTTTTGCCGCCGTTCGCTTCGATAAAATTCTTGACATCAAGCACATCCTGCCTGCATGAAACAAACGAGCAGGCAACAAAATCAACATCGTTTTCTATGCCGAAAAGCAGGTCCTTTTTGTCCTGCTCGCTAAGGTACGGCTGATTAAGCACCTTGCCGGGAAAGCTCATGCTTTTTCTGTCCGAAAGCTCGCCGCCGACGGTAACGCTGCAGATAACATCCGTGTCCGTGAAGCCGGTAACCTTAAAGGCAATAAGTCCGTTGTTAAGAAGAATTGTGTCGCCCTCAGACAGCTCATTGACAATGTTTTTATAAGTAACGGAAACTCTGTGTTCGTCACCTTCAATTTCCTCACGCGTAAAAGCGAAGGTGTCACCCTCATTAAGGAATATTTTTCCGTTTTTAAAGGTCTTGATTCTGTACTCGGGCCCCTTTGTGTCAAGCAGAATTGCAACGGGCAGGTCAAGCTCGTCTCTTACGCTTTTTATCGTATCAATAACCTTGAGATGACCCGCGTGGTCGCCGTGAGAAAAGTTGAGCCTTGCCACATTCATACCGGCGCGGCACATTTTTATCAGTGTTTCCCTGTCAGAGCAGGCAGGACCGATTGTACATACTATTTTAGTCTTTCTCATACGTTTCCCTCATTTTGTTTATTTTAAAAAAGCAGACGCCGAAGCGCCTGCCGTGTAGTTAATGATTCAGCCGATAAGACTTGCAATGAAATCCTTGATCATTTCAATGATTCCTGCCGCCTCAAATTCCTTGAGGTATTCAAGAAGCTGCTGAACAAAATTAAGAATAGTTTCTACCATGATAACTACCTCCGTGGATTAATGTCGGATTACTCCGCAGATTTATGTTAGCACAGTTTAACTATTTTGTCAATATTTATTCCTTTGCCGTTTTTACACGGCTGCTGAGGAAGCAGAACAGCAGACCGAACAGCGCGATAACCGCCCACAGGGTAACCGTACCGCTCCATCCGATTTTCTCCGAGAAGACCGCAAAGCCGTATGTTGAGATTGCGCTTCCGACATAGGTCGTGAAATTAAGCATGCCGGAAAGCACGGACATATTGTCCTCGGTTGCGAGAATCGCAGGCAGAAAGCATACAAGAATAAGATTGATACCGTGCATGATTGCGACAAGAAGAGCCGCAAGAAGAACTGTCAGTACGGGTGAAACATCGGAGAATATTCTGAGAACAACGGCGCAGACTGCCGCAATTCCGAAGAAAATTCCCGCATTAAGATAAGGCTTTTTACCCATTTTGTCATAAATAACCGATGAAACCTTAAGACAGATAAAGCTGAAGACGGGAATGACAACGCTTGTCAGAATCGAGCTGCTGCTGTCAAGCCTGAACACCTCTGTAATATAGGTGGGAACCCAGGTTGTAACGCCGTCGCGCAGAGAACCCTGGAAAAGAATCGCAAGCATGACGAAAACAAGCAGGGGAACGCTGACGGAAAGAGATTTTTTGCCGCCGTTTTCCTTTTTTGCCTTACCGCCGAGGGCGTAAACAATTCCTGCGGAATTTTCTATCTTCGTAACGGCAAACATCCATACAGCAGACATTATAACCGCAAATGCGCCGTTTATTCTGAAAACTGCGTGCCAGCTCCACTGACGGATAATAAACGGGGCAACAAGATAAATCATAACAGTTGCGCCTGTGCCGCCGAGATTGGCATAAACGATTGCTTTGTTGTACCCGTCGCTGTCCATGGCTGTTTTGATGATTTTAACCATCGGAGGCCACATGAAAGACTGAGCAAAGCCGTTGACAGCCCATACGGCACACATCCACTGTCCGTTCGGGCAGAAAGAAATCAGTATATTCATGGACGCCGTAAGCAGGAATCCGAAAAACATAAGCTTCTTCGGATTGATTCTGTCACCGAGCCATCCGCTTACAAGCTGACCCACGCCGTAGGTGATGAAGCCGAGCGTGGTAACAAGACCCGCCGAAGGCTTGTCAATGTCGCCTGCCGATACTATTGCCGCAAGAACCGCCGCGAAATTGACTCTTGTAAGATAGCTTGTAAAGTATGCTACCGCACATATAACCGTAAGTGCCGCCGCATTTTTTTTGTTGATTTTCTGCATTATTATCCCTCTAATCATTATCAAGATATACAGCATACCGCAAATCGTCCGTTTTTTCAAGGTATAAACAAAAATAAAACGGTTTTGCCGTGAAATTATTACTCGGCAGCGGAATAACTCTGTGTTGTTTACTGTGCGGGTAATAATCAGAATTATTATATTGCTGTGTTCGAGCCGAAAGATATATATAAATTGGTATTTGCCGCAGCACCTGCGGTCGTTCGCCGACCCGGCGAGGGAGCGGAGGCACTCCGATGGCTCACACACAGCAACATTATTTCTGTTTACCGTCCTCAGCTTATTCGTCAGCAAAGCGACTTCGTTTCTTGATTGTCTGACAGATATATGAAACGGGACTGCCTGAAAATCCTCAAACAGTCCCGCATATCGCAGCACAACGGTGTTAACCGTTTATTATTTTTTCAATAAATTCAAGCCATTGACCGCCGATTGCATCAACGGAATGCGTCTTAAGCATCTTTCTTCCGTTTGCGGAAACTTTTTCAGCAAAATCAGTGTCCGTTATATATTTGAATATTGCCGCGGCAATCTGCTCGCTGCTTCCGACCTCAACAAGAAGACCGTTTTCGCCGTTTTCGATAAGCTCCTCGGGACCCATTTCACAGCGTGTTGAAATGCAGGGAACACCCATCGCCATTGCCTCCATAAGCGCGTTGGGCATACCCTCCATGTCAGAGGAAAGGACAAATACGCCCGTGCGGTTGACAAGCTTTACAGCTTCGGGATTTGCTCCTGGCAGATAAATTCTGTCTGTCAGTCCGACTCTGTCGCGCTGAGCCTCAAGCTCGCTGCGAAGCTCACCCTCACCGAAAATAACAAGACTGTAATCGGGAAATCTGTCCGCAATTCTTTTGAAAGCGTCAATCAGCAGGTCAAAACGTTTCTGTTCCGTAAGTCTGCCGACGGCACAGATAACCTTCTCCCTCTGTTCGGGCGGTTCAAGCCCGTAAATCATCTCATTGAAAATTGCATTCGGAATAATAATATCTCTTTCGCGAAGCTCATCGGTGAAAAATTCTGAGGATTTTTCCGTCTGAAAAACATAACCGCTGCAAAGCTTATAGAAAAATCTGCGAAGGAACGTATTAAGCCTTGACGCCCTGTATTTGTACGGATTGTTCCTTTCGGTTCCGATTGATTTTGTCGAGGTCAGAATTGTTGCGAAAACCGCGTACCATGTCATCGAAAAGCTCATGCCGATAAGAACATCAAGCTTTCTGCTTTTAACAAACGAGCGCAGACGGAACATTCTTTTTATTGAGCCGAGAAATCTTTTTACAGATGCCGTATGCTCAATTTCGTCAAAGCCTGCGCAAGATATGCTGACATTTTCGTTGAGGGGATAGAAGCTTTCCCTTCCGCAGAAGGTGATTATTTCCACCTCGTGTCCTTTTTCACAGAAGCTGTTTGAAAGTGAAACAGTGGCGCGTTCCGCACCACCCGAGTTAAGGTCGTTTATTAAAAATCCTATTTTCATTTTTTTACCTCATCTGAATATCCTTATTCTGTTAAGCGCGGCAAAAAGCGGAAGCCCGAGCGCATAGCAGCTCAATGCTTCGCCGAGAGCAACGCTGCCTCCCGAGTACAGAAATCCCATAAACGACATGCCTTCGGGGAGGAAAAAAGAAATTTCAAGTCCGATTATTAACCCGTTCAGAAGCACGGGAAACGCGAGGGATAGAAGCGGCAGATTTTTAAAGCGGATGCTTCGCGTCAGTCTTGTCAGCACAGCCGCTGCAAGCGTGGCAAGCGTGCCGCATACGATATCGATAAGTCCGAGCGGACTGCCGAGATTGGCAATAACGCACCCTATGGCAAGTCCGGGGACTGCGGCAGGGGTGAAAACGGGCAGAACCGTGAGCGCTTCGGAAAGCCGAAGCTGCTGCGCCGCAAAGGAAAGCGGCGATATCGCATAGGTTATCACGGCGTAAACGGCCGCAATCAGCGCCGTCTCAGCAATAAAGACGGTGCGTTTCCGTTGCTTTTTCATTATAATTACTCCTTAGTTTTATTTATAGTCAGGATGGTTACGAACTGACTTTGTTATTGTAGAAAATCTAAAATGGTATTATATATTCCTTTTGTAAATGTTTAAATAAGAAAGTTTTCAATGAAATAGACTTATTTAATATTAATTGTAATTGTTTTTGTTTCTTCTAATTTATTTGTATTCTCATCAAGAAGGAAAAAACTAAACTGAACTTCTTTAATCTCATCAGCATTATTTACACCAGTATTATTTGTGAAAAGAATAAACGGCTGCTCAGAAGTATTACCTGGGAGAATAGTCATAGGAACGCCGCTTCCAATGGTAGTAGATTTGCCGTTAATAGCTGCCTTGGTCATTCCAACAGTAAAAGTTTGGTTGCTTTTATTTTCAACATGAAGTTGCATATACGCAACGCCTTGAACACTTGTATTGACAAGAGCATCACTATATACTTTTATAAAACTCGCCTTTACATAATCGTCTTCATAAATTACTGGATAATCTTTTTCAGATTCTTTTTGAGTTGTTGAGGTGTTTGCGTTGCCTGATGTTTTTTCTTCTGTGGAATCATCTTCACTGGTAATCAATACAACCATGATAGCCAATATTGCAATTAGGATTATTAATCCGCAAAGGCATCCGACATTTCTTTTCTTTTTATCATCACTGTTTTTCATAACTATGGTCCTCCTAATTAATAATAACGACATAATTAAAATCTGCTTTAATAAAGTTTTAAAAGAATGAAGAAAACTTTATCTGAATATCTCGCACAAATCCTTTATCGAATCCGTGACGACATCAGCTTTAATATCCGAAGCGGCGTAGATTTCGGGCGTTGTGACACCGGTCAGCACGCATGCTGTCCGCATGCCGTGTTTCGCTCCGAGTGCGATATCGGTGGCAAGGGAGTCGCCTATCATGCATATTTCATCGCGCTCGCAGTTAAGACGGCGGGTGAGATAATCCGCCGTATAAACCGTGGGCTTGCCGAGAACAAGAGGCCGTTTGCCTGTGCATGCGGCGAAAAGCTCCATAATAGAACCTGCGTCGGGCTTGAAATAGCCGCCCATGGGAGCCTTTATGTCGGGATGAGTTACGATGAACTCCGCACCGTTTATTATGTAGTTGCAGCCCTTGAGAATTTTTTCGTAATTAAGCGTATCGTCAAGACCGATGCAGACAATATCGGGCATGTCCTGCGTCATGTTTATGCCGGCTTTCCCGAAGTCATAGGTCAGCTTTTCGTTGCCTATGAGGTACACACTTTTCCCGGGAAAATTCCGCTCGATGTAGTCAATGGCGACATGAGTTGAAACTATGATTTTTTCCTCAGGTACGGGAAATCCCATTTTTATCATGCGCTCAAGAATAATCTTTGAATTATTCGAGGAATTGTTTGTCAGAAAGTAAAAATCCTTTCCGTTTTCTACAGCGAGGTCAAAAAACTCCTTCGCTCCGTCAATAAGGTCGTTGCTCAGGTACACAGTGCCGTCAAGGTCTGCAACATAATATTTAACTTTTTCAAAAATCTTTTTATCTATCATTAATACTTCACCAAAAATTTATTTTATCACAACAGAGGGCTTTTGACAAGATATGACGACGCTTTGCGACAAATAAATATTTTTTTATTTTAATATATACATTTTTCGCGGTTTATGTTATCATGATTATATCAGAATGAACGGGGTGAGAAAATGTCAGGAAAGACAGCGGGGGAGAAGCTTAAGGAATTGCGGCTGAACTGCCGTATGACGCAGGACGATATTGCCGAGCTGCTCGGAATGAGCCGGACTTCGTTTTCAAAATATGAAAACGGCGCAGCGAATCCGCCGCTCAATGTACTCAGAAAGCTTTCCTCTATTTACAATGTTCCGATAGAATACCTTATTCACGACGAGTTTACGACGCTGACATTCAATGACGGAAAGAACGATAAAGAGCCGGATTTAGAGGATGCGCTCAGAGGTTTCTGCGATCTGACAAGAGAGGAAAAAATGCTGATTATGAAGCTCAGACTCAAAGGCGCGGACGCATTCAGAAAAGTCGATAAGCTGATAAGCGAAGATGAATACGGTGAAGAATAACAGTTTTTTAAGCACGGTCATATGGCCGTGCTTTTGTTTATCGGTAATTGCAATCTGGCGCAGTGCCTCTGCTCCCTTGCCGTGTGAGCGGTAAGCAAAAATAATCTTTATGTGCATATCCTTTGAAGAATTGCTTATCATAATCACAGAAATAAAAGGGAGAATCTGATTATGATAAAAATTAGCTTTTATGATGCCAAGCCTTACGATACGGAATATTTCAACCGCGTAAATGAGCAGTACGGCTTCGATATCCGCTACATTGAAGCAAGGCTGAACACGGACACCGCCATGCTTTCGGCAGGCTCTGACGCTGTGTGCGCATTTGTAAGCGATGATGTTTCCGCAGAGGTGATTGACCTTCTTTGTGAAAACGGAGTTAAAATCATCGCAATGCGCTGCGCAGGCTACAACAATGTCGATATAAGGCATGCCGAGGGGAAAATTCAGGTTGTGCATGTGCCTGCATATTCTCCGTATGCGGTTGCCGAGCATGCCATGGCCATGCTTCTGACTCTCAACCGCCGTACTCATAAGGCATTTCTTCGCACAAGGGATTTCAATTTCAGCCTTAACGGACTTACGGGCTTTGACCTGCACGGCAAAACCGTCGGAGTTATCGGTACGGGCAATATCGGCAGGGTTTTTATTGACATCTGCCGCGGCTTCGGCATGAAGGTTATCGCTTACGATGTTGTCGAAAGCTGTCCCGGTGTTGAGTATGCTGACCTTGATACGGTTTTCAGAGCATCCGATATAATTTCACTTCACTGTCCGCTGAACAGGGGTACGCATCATATTATTGACAGAAACAGTATTGCAAAAATGAAAAAGGGGACATTCATTGTCAACACCTCCCGCGGCGCGCTGATTAACAGCGAGGACCTGCTTGACGGACTGCTCAGCGAAAAACTCGGCGGCGCATGTCTTGATGTTTACGAGGAGGAGGTTGACCTGTTCTATGAGGACAACTCGGACGTGATTGTAAAGGACAGTATTCTTTCACGCCTTATCGGTCTGCCGAATGTGATTGTCACCTCGCATCAGGGCTTTTTCACCAGAGAAGCTCTTTCAAACATTGCTTCGACGACGCTGGAGAACATCAGCGCCTACTTTGCGGACGGTTCTTTGCCGAACAAAATTCAGTATAAAACAGTAAAAAACTAAAAAAATCTCAAAAAATACGGGGTAAAGTACGCTAAAACGGACTGCAAAACAAAAATTTGTCGAACATTTGTGTTGACAAATCCGAAAAACCTGCTATAATAGAACTCGTAAAGAACAAACGTTCACTAAATGTTCGGTTTATTATATCGGAGGTAATTATTATGACAACAGCTTTTGCATTACAGACAGTACTTGAAATCGCAGCGGTAATCCTTGTTTTTTTCGGAATACTTTTTGAGGACAGAATCATCATTTTTGAGGAAAATGTTTCCAGAATCATCAGAAGAAAAATCCGCATGTACAGACGCCGCAAGGCCATTGAAAAAAGGCGCGCTCAGGGCAGACATCTGAGAATGGTTCCCGACAAAAGAAGCACCCCGTCAGGAAGACGGAGCGTAGCATAAGCTTATTGATTTTATTCACCATATATCCTTACAAAAAACGCAGGTCAGTTGAACTGACCTGCTTTTTTTGCTGCTTTATACAACAGGAATATCAATATCGTATTCGGGTACATACTCGCCCTTTGCAAAGCTGCGCGCTCTGAACAGAACATGTGTGTCATAAACCTCGGTCATGAAGCCGATACCGCTGTCATTCAGCTCTCCGTCCTTGTTGGTGATTGTGAGGGAGGGGAGATTGACTGAGTTGATATTGCCGTGTTTTTCGTATGTGTACTGTCCGATTCCCGTGTGAAGATGACCCGTAAGCAGAAATACGTTCCGATATGCGTTCAGCGTTTCGTAAAGCTCCTCTGACTGGTCGCCTACGGAGCCTGCCGAGTCAATAGGGCTGTTCCATGTATCGGGCAGACCGTGCGTAAGTTTGAAGGACTGATGAATTACAACAAAAACGGGTTTGCCGTCCGCCGATTTCAGCTCTCTGTCAAGCCATGCAAGCTGTTCGCCGCTCAGATAAGATTCCTCAAATTCCGTCTTATCCGTTCCGAGAATGATGAATCTGTAGCCCTTGATTTCATATGAATAGCTGAGCTTTTCAATTCTCAGGTCACTGCCTGCCGACTCGTTGAGTCCGTTGACAAAACGGCAGAAATTTTTAACGGTGTTTTTATAGATTTTAAGCCTTACATCATGATTTCCGACCGCAGGCAGGAATGTGCCGACATTGGCGTTTTTCAGACGGTCGCTGACATACTGATATTCGCAGAGCAGACCGTTTTCCGCAATATCGCCCGCGATAATCATAGCGTCAACGCCCTCGCCTGCGCTTGCGATATCCTCACAGGCCGCGTTGAAGGGCTGGTATCTTTTCGCCATATAGTTTGAAAGCTGCGGGTCGGCCCACGACACGAACGTAAGGTTTGCACCGTTATCGGCGCAGCCTTCGATTGCGTCCCCGGCTGACGGCGGCGCATAGGGCGTGAAAGCGAAAACGAGGGAAATGAATGCCGCAAGCATTCTGTATGCGATTTTTGAAAAAAGCGTGGTTGTCATTTTATCAGCTCCGAAAACAAAAGTGACTGTATTTCTGCAGCCACTTCAGTTTATCATCTGTTAAGATTATTGTCAATTGTCAATTTTGAAAAGCTTTCTGAACCATGCGCCGATTCCCTTGGCTTCTTCGGCTTCTTCCGCTTTGTTTTCTTCCTTTACTTCAACGGGAGCGGTAATCGGGGAGGTTTCGTAAACAAACATGACGCTTGTCGCAAAGCCCTTTGACGCGGTTGTGAACAGGTTGTATTCCTGACCTGCCTTAATCCACGCCTCGGCTCTTGCGATAAGGTCGTCGGCGTTGTCAATCAGTCCCGTATAGCCTGCAAGCACCTCGGGGTCGATTATGCCCTCAACCGTATCCATCAGACTCTGAAGCGACTTCATTGTCTTTTCGTCAAACATTCCGCCGAGAGTTTCAATAAGCTCCTGATTGTCGTCAACCGTCTTTTTCAGCTCCTTAAGAGTTTCAAGTGTTTTCGGCAGATTATCGAGCGCCTTTTTGACCTCGGGAGCCTCAAGGTCCTGCGACAGTCCGTTGATAATCGGCATGACCTCCTGCATATCCTTTGATATCGCAGGCAGCTCTTTTATAAACCGCTGAAGAATCGGACTTGAGAGAATCTGAACAAGCTGGTCATAATCGATTTTTTCAGTGTCCTCGACAAATTTTGTTATTGCGTCGATATTTTCCTTTGTCAGATACTTTTCAAGCACCTCAAGCAGAGCCTTGTTGTCGTTGTAAACCTGAGTGACCTTTGAAATTGAGGCTGTAAGCTCCGTCAGACTGTCGGTATTACTGAAAAGCTTATTGACAAGGTCGGTGAAATTCATTCCGTTTATCTTATCGATAATGCCCTGAATATCGCCGAGCTGAGCCTTGACATCCGTAACCGTTGAGGGAAGGCTGCTGTCAATTCCGGAAATGACTGCCGAAAGGGGAAGAACTGCGAAAATCATATTCGAAAGCTCAAATTTCCCGGTTTCAAATGTAATTGTATATGTGCTTGTGAAATCAAAATCTCCGAGCTGCTCAAGAATTTCATCTGAAAGGTTCAGGCTTTCCTTTAAGCCGGGAACACCTACAAGCAGGGCGATTTCCTTTGTTCCGTCGCCGATGGTTTTTCCGTTTTCAACCGTAACGTTGGAGAAAACGCTTTCGTCAAGAATCATACCGCCCGCGCAGATGAACGGCGTATAAACTGTTGTTTTTCTGCCGCCGATTTCAACCTCTTTTGATGATTCGTTGTTCATGGTGACAACCATTTTTATCTGACCGCTTTTGCCTGCGATATCTTTTGCCGGGGTTTCCTTGCCGTTAAGATAATAGCTTATTTTAAAGTTGACGGGAAGCTCCCTTTCCGTGGTGCCGCGGTAGTAGAGGTCGGTTGTCTGCATGTTCCAGCGGAGTGTGCCGTCCTTGTTCTTAACGGGCGCAGTATCGTTTTTAACATTCTGAATATCGCCGAGGTCGCTGATGTCGTCAATGTAGGTTTCCGGCGTATCGGTATGAAGCCAGTCGGTGACAACCTTGTTTGTGATTTTGCCCTCAGCATCCATGTTGACGAAAACAGTCTCGCTTTTTGTGACCTTTTCCGCCGCTTTTTCATACGAAACCTGACTTACAGAGGCTTCCGTATCGGGGGAGTCTGCTGTTTTATCCTTTTCGGCTGCATTCTCTTTGCCGCAGGCGGCCATGGAGACGAGCATTGCCGCCGACAGCAGCAGGCAGGTTATCTTTTTAAGCTTTGATTTCATTTCTGAGTACCTCCGTCGGTGAGTTCTGATAATTCCTTTTGCTTCTTTCTGCCGGATGTGTGCGCTTTTCTGAAGCCTATCGAGGTTTTATTGATAAAGCCTTCAAAGGTGAGAAGCAGGGGAGTGAGCATGAATATGATAATTCCCGCGCTGATAAGCGAGCCTCTTGCAAGCATACCGCAAAGCTCTCTTACGATATTGATATCGCAGAATACATAAACGCCCGCCGTTGCCGCGAAAAATACAAGCGCGCTCTGCATAATGGAGCGGTCAGAGAAGTTTGCCGCTTCAAATATCGCGGTCCGTTTATCCTTGCCGTTCTGAAGCTCCTCGCGGAAACGGGTTGTAAGCAGAATCGCGTAGTCAACCGTTGCGCCGAGCTGAACACAGCTGATAACCGTCGGCGCGATGAATGAAATTTCCGTACCCGTTATAAATGCGATTGCCTGATTAATGAAAATCGCAAGCTCAATTGACAGAACAAGAATGGTCGGAATCGAAATCGACTTGAAAATAATTGCAATAAGAATGAAAATCGAAAGAATCGAAAGAGCGCTTGTTACCTTAAAGTCATGGTCGGTGACGGCTATAAGGTCCTTGTACATTGCTCCTTCACCCGTTATAAGCGCGTTCGGGTCATATTTTTTGACGATTTCGTTCAGTTTGTCAAGCTGTTCGTTGCATTCGTCCGTTGCCGAGGTGTAGGAGGTGTTGACAAGCATCATCTGCTTTCCGCCCGCCTTTACAAGCGAGCTTATTGCCTCGGGAATCATTGAATCGGGAATACCCGAGCCTACAATGCTGTTGTAAGCAATTGCGGTAGTAACGCCGTCAAGCTTGCTGATTTCGTTGTTCATCTGCACAAGCTTTGACGCCTCAACGCTGTCGTCTACAATGATGAAATGCGAGGTTGCCATGTTGAAGCCTGTTTTCATCTTGTTCAGTGCTGCTATGCACGGCGTATCGGCAGGCAGCATTTTATCCATCGAGTAATAAACGCTGATATTCGACTGCATGATGTAAGCGGGAATAAGCAGAACGATGAAAAGGGCGACAAATATTTTTCTGCGCTTTATTACGAAATTATTCAGCTTATCGAATTTCGGTATAAAGCTTCTGTGACGGTACTTGTGAATCTGTTTGTCAAAGAGCAATACAAGAGCGGGGAGAACAAGAACAACGGTAACCACACCGAGCAGAACGCCCTTTGCCATAACAAGACCGATGTCAAGTCCGAGCGACAGCTTCATAAAGCAGAGAGCAAGGAAGCCGAACATGGTTGTCAGCGAGCTGCCTGCAAGAGAGGTAAACGCGCTTCGTATTGCCGCCGCCATTGCGTCCCGTTTATCCTTGAAGTTTGCCTTTTCCTCTTCAAAGCGGTCAATGAGAAATACGGAGTAGTCCATTGTAACGCCGAGCTGCAGAATTGCGGCAATTGTCTGCGTGATATACGAAATTTCTCCGAAAAAGATATTCGTTCCCATGTTATAGACAATGGCAAAGCCGAGAGCGGTAAGCAATACAAGCGGCTGAACCCACGATTCCATGCAGAACGACATTACAAGCAGAGCAAGAACAATGGCTATCGCGCTGAAAATCGGCGCCTGCGTCAGAGCCATGTCCATGGTGTCCTTCATAATAACGCCCATTCCGCTCATGAAGCAATGCTCGTTCATAACCTTGCGTGTCTCCGCTATTGAATCCATGGTCTTTTCACTGACCGCAGACTCGGTATATCTGACAAGCAGGAGCGTGCTTGATTTATCGCCGCTGTAAAAAATCTGAGTTATTACCTGCGGCAGAGCGGACTCGGGAATCGAAATATCCGCAATATCGTTGACCCAGATGACCGAGCTAATGCCGTCAATCTGCGCTATTTTTTCCTTCAGCTTTACAACATCCTTCGCAGGCATATCTTCAATTACAAGGAAAGACATTGAAGCGCTGTTGAAGGTTTTGTCAAGTATAACCTCTCCCTTAACCGATTCAAGGTCAGTCGGGAGATACGAAAGAATGTCATAGTTGACCTTTGTACCGATAAAGCCCAGTATGCTCGGGACAAGGAGGATAACTGCAATAAGAACAATCAGCTTCGGGTGATAAGCTATGAATTTTGATATACGGTTCATTATATTCCTCCTTACGCAAGTATTTTCTCCGCCGCCGAAAACAGCAGGGGCTTTATTTCATCAAGCCTGAACGGTGTTTCATATATGATGGCGTCGCAGCCTACCGAGCCGATAAGGTCAAGAACAAGATAGATTTTTTTAACGGTTTCTTCCTTTGATATTCCGGTGTTCTGCTCAATCAGCTTGGATATATCTTCCTTAAGCTCGTTATCGGCAAGGGAATTCACGGCGGAAACGCACTTTGAAAACTTTTTGTCAACAAGGGTCAGAAGCTCTTTATTTTCCTGCATATAGTCTACGATATACGAAAGGACGAAAATAATCTGCTGAGTGAAGCTCATTTCCTCCGCCTTGTTTTTCTTTTCATCCTCAAGCTTTTTAAGAGCGCCGCGCAGAACCGTTATGCTTTTGTGAGCAATGATTCTGTCCATAAGGTCATATTTATCCTTAAAATACAGATAAAACGTACCCTTGGCAATGCCCGCTCTGCGCACAACATCGTCAATGCTTGTGCCGTTGAAGCTTTTGCTGGTAAAAAGCTCATAAGCCGCGTCAAGAATATTGGTTCTTTTGGTGTTCTGTTTTTCCGCAATTTTTCCCATAATATACCTCTGAAATACAATTGTTTCCGAAAAAAGACAAAAAAATGACTAACAGTCAATTTCTACATCTATATTATATACAAAAATGACTGTCAGTCAATATCAATATATGAAATTTACAGTTTGGTAATAATTATTGCCGTCAATTACCCTTCGCTTTGTCCGTCGGAAGGAAGGAGCTTAATTCATAACGTACTCCGAAGAAAACATTTCGGCGATTGCTTCGCCCAGATTCCTGTTTCCGTCTTTTTTCAGCTCGGGGTCGTCTGTGATTATTTCACGCGCAAAGCGGTTTGCCTCGGTCAGAATTGCTGTATCCGTCAGCATCGCAACCTTCATTTCCGGCAGTCCGTGCTGACGCGAGCCGAAGAAGTCGCCGGGTCCGCGCATTTTCAGGTCTTCGTCGGCAATTTTAAAGCCGTCGGTTGTTGATGTCATTATCTTCATTCTTCTCTGTGCGGCCTCGTTCTGCGCGTCTGTTATAAGTATGCACGTTGACCTGTATTTTCCTCTGCCGATTCTGCCTCTTAACTGATGAAGCTGTGAAAGCCCGAAGCGTTCCGCGTTTTCAATAACCATGATAACCGCATTCGGCACATCGACTCCGACCTCAATAACGGTTGTGGAAACGAGAAGCTGAATTTCTCCGCTGACAAATTTTGCCATGACTGCGTCCTTGTCCTTCGGCTTCATCTTACCGTGAAGAAGTCCGACCGAGTAGCCCGCAAAGAAGCCCTTCGAGAGATTTTCGGCGTATTCCGTCGCCGCGGCAAGCTCTGTTTCGCCCTCCTCAACAAGAGGACAGACGATATATCCCTGCCGTCCTTCGTCAAGATGCTTTTTCACATAATTGAAGGCTCTTGCCCGTTTCGGTGTGTCTATCGAATATGTTTCAATCGGCTGTCTGCCCGGCGGAAGCTCGTCAAGCACGGAAACATCAAGGTCGCCGTAAACCATAAGCGCGAGCGTTCTCGGAATCGGTGTGGCCGACATGACAAGCGTATGCGGATGCTCGCCCTTGCCGCTGAGTGCGCCGCGGTGTTTAACGCCGAAGCGGTGCTGCTCATCGGTGATAACAAGTCCGAGCCTGCTGAATTCAACATCGTCCTGAATCAGCGCGTGAGTGCCGATTATCAGATTGATTTCACCCTTTGCGAGACGGGCCTTAATATTTCTTTTTTTTGCGGCGGTTACCGAACCCGTAAGCAGCTCGATATTTATATCCGTATTTTCGAAGAATCTGAGGCAGGTTTTGTAATGCTGAGAGGCAAGGATTTCCGTCGGCGCCATGAATGCGCTCTGATATCCGTTTCTTGCCGCCGTATAAATCAGTGCCGCTGCGACAGCGGTCTTGCCGGAGCCGACATCGCCCTGAAGCAGACGGTTCATTGTTATCTGCGAGGTCATCTGAGCTATGCTTTCCGTAATTGCGCGCTGCTGTGCGCCCGTGAGCGTAAACGGCAGCATTGCTTTGAATTCGTCGGTATAATCATGCTCAATTCTGACGGGGGTTGTTTCCTTTCTGTTTCCTCTCAGACGCATGAGTCCCATCTGGAACAGAAACAGCTCTTCAAAAATCAGCCTGCGTCTTGCCTCGGAAAGCGTGTCCTCATTCGTCGGAAAATGCATTTCATAAATTGCTTTGTTTACCTCCGTAAGGCAAAGACTGTTGCGGAGACTTTCGGGCAGGCAGTCGGTAAAATAATCGTTTCTTACAGAATAAGCCTGCTTCACAAGCTTTTCTATCGCTTTTGAATTTATTCCTGCGCTCTGATGGTATACCGCCTTAAGTCTTGCGCCGTCCTCGATTCCGGCAATCAGCGGAGAAGTCATTTCACGGCGGCGGAGATTGCCTCCGACCTTACCGTAAAAGAGATATTCTTTTCCCGCCTCAAGCGCTTCGGCGGTGTACTTGCTGTTGAAAATCGTTATATCCATCAGGGCTTCTCCGTCTGTTACAACGGTTTTGTAAATCGTCATGCCCTTGCGGATTTTTGCTCCGTGCGGTTTATGATTCACAACGGCGCGGATACAGCAGCTGCCCTCAAACGGCGCGGCTGTAATGGATGTGATTCTGCTCCAGTCCATGTAATCGCGCGGATAAAAGCGCAGAAGGTCGCCGACGGTGAAAATTCCGAGCTTGTTGAGTATCTTCGCCCTTTTCTCACCGACGCCCTTCAGATACTGAATATCGGTCAGCTTATCCATTATTCAATCGTCCATTCGTCAATGTTATAGAAATAGTCGCTTACTATCGGTTTGATTTCCGTTTTGATTTTATCCGAGCGTATGGCGACGCCGTGACGGTATGCAATGGAAATAAACGGCAGGTCATCGGCGTATGTATCAAGCAGCTCCTGCATTGTAGCCGTTCCGTTCTCAAATTCCTTATATTTTTTCGCTGTGGCGCAGTCGGTGTTTATTCCGACTGAAATATCCTGTGCGCCGTCAAAGAAATGTGACAGGTCAAAGCTGTTTGCAAGCTTGACCTCGCCTACATAAAGGTCGTATTCACCCGATTTTACCGTTTCAATATAATTGGAATATGAAAGCTCTGAAATACTTATATAAATGTCAGCCTTCGCAAACGCTTCTTTGATATTTTCGGCTACGGCAACACGGAAGGTGTTTTCGCGGTTAACGATAAGTCTGAGAGACAGCGAATTTTTGTCGCTGCATCTGATATTCATTCCGTTGAGCTTGTCGAAGCCTGCTTCCTTAAGAAGCTCGATTGCCGCCTCCTTATCCTGCTTCATTGTGGGAAGGGTACAGCCCTTCAGTCCGTAGAACTTCGGACTGAACGGAGTGGAGGAGGCTGTCGCAAGACCGGAGAAGGAGACTGCGGCAATATCCTCGCGGTCAAGCAGAAGAGCCATGGCTCTGCGGACCTTCATGCTTGAAAAAACAGACCTGTCGTTATTGATGCCGAGGAAGGTGAAGTGCGTCATTTCCTTGTTCGACGGAGTACCGGTATAACGCACAAAGATTCCCTCTGAGAAGTTTTCGCAATGCATATCAATGTTTCCCACTGAAAACAGCGTGCTGATTGACGATGTATCGCTTGAATCCTTGAAACCGATTTTATTGTATTCGGGAGTATAGCCGCCGAGCCGGTTTTTGTTGTAATAAAGAAATCTGGTTCCGTTTTCTGTGATTACGGTATATCTTCCGCTGCCAACCGGAATGATGTCGGCCGCGTCTCCCTTGTCGGAATCCTTTTTGATTATCGGGAAAATAAGGTTCGCGGCCTCATACGGATTGCTGTTTTTCATGGTAAAAACAACCTCCGACGCGTTTATCTGAGAGCAGTCTGAAAGATTATCGAGATATCCGCTGTAATTGCTGCTGTTTTTGGCCTGCACAAACGAGTAAACAACATCCTCAGCCGTCAGCTGAGAGCCGTCTGTGAATTTTACTGATTTAAGCTTTACATCGAGCTTGCCGCCGTTTGCCGTATAGCTTTCGGCAACAAGAGGTACAGCCTTAAAGGAATTGTCAACGCTGAAAAGCGAATCGTACAGCAGCGTTGCGATGTTGAAATTTGCTTCAACATCGGTTTTGAACGGATTAAGAGGTGATGTGCGGATATACGGAATGTTGAAATCCGCCTTGTCTATTCCCGTTGAGACCTCCGATACAGGCTCTGCTGTATCATCGGGAGTATCCTCCGACCTTCCGCAGCCGAAAAAGGAGCAGGCTATTGCCGCGCTCAGTCCGAGAGCAATTATTTTTTTTGATATTTTCATGTTATTTACACCTACTTTATTCTTAACGGCTCGACAGAAACAGTGAGCCCTGTTTTTTCATCAATTTCAAAAATGCAGCAGTCCATTATCATTTCACCGTCTGCATTTGTAAAGCGCGTCGGCATTCCCGTTCTGAGCGCCCTTATAACATTCTCCGCGTTTACGCCGAGAACCGAATATTCCGCGCCGCACATTCCGAGGTCGGTAATAAAGCCCGTACCCTTCGGAAGGATTTTTGCGTCCGCTGTCTGAACATGTGTGTGTGTGCCGAAAAGTACGGAAACCCTGCCGTCAGCATAGGCGGCAAGCGCACCCTTTTCACCCGTTGCCTCAGCGTGGAAATCAACAATTTTTATACGGCAGTCCTTTATTTCGTCAATCGCCCTGTCGAGACAGTCAAAGGGATTGCCGTAGCTTGAATTGAAAAAAGCCGTTCCGATAAGGTTGATAACACCGATTTTATATCTGCCCATGTCAATTATTCCCGTTCCGCTGCCGGGGGAGGAGGAATGCATATTGTAAGGACGGATAATACCGTCATGCTCATCAATATAATCGTATATTTCAGCACGGCGGAAAACGTGGTTGCCTGTTGTAATCAGGTCAACTCCGCTTCCGAAAAGATGCTCTGCGGAGGACGGAAGAATTCCGTTGCCCGCGGCTGAGTTTTCACCGTTTGCAATGCAGACATCTATTGCATACTGCCTTTTTATGACAGGCAGCATTTTTCTGACAAATTCGCAGCCGTTTGTGCTTACGACATCGCCGAGCGCAAGGAGTTTCATTCTGTCTGAGCCTCTTTTCTGTATGGTCTGATACTTTTTCTGTAAATAAAAATATAGCAAATCAGAAGCGCGGCAACGGTGACCGTCCATGAGAACGGATACGACCAGTAAAGCACTTCGAGAGTACGGTGTGTTCTGAATACCGTATACAGCCATATTGTTCTGATTCCGACTACGCCCGCAAGGGTAATCGCCATGGGACTCAAGGATTTTCCGAGACCTCTCATCTGACCTGTAAGCAGGTCCATAAAAGCGTCGAGCCAGTAAGTCAGCGTAAATATTGTCAGTCTGACCGCGCCCGCCTCAATAACCTTCGGGTCGGTTGTAAAAATGCCGAGAAGCATGTTTCTGAAAATATAGAATAATCCGCACAGTCCCGCACAGATTGCCATTGAAAGAATAAAGCATCTTGAAAAAATCTTTCCGATGCGGTCATACCTCTTTGCACCGAGATTCTGTGACGAGAATGTCATCGAAGCCTGTGAAACGGCGTTGCAGCATACATATATAATACCGTCGATATTTCCCGAGGCTGTGTTGCCGGCAATAACCGTTGAACCGAACGAATTGATTGATGACTGAATCATGACATTTGAAATCGAGAAAAGCGAGCCCTGTATTCCCGCAGGAAGACCGATTCTGATAATTTCGGCAAGCTCGGATTTATAAAACCTCATCTTTTTCGGTGAGAATCTGATGCTGTCACTGCTTGTCATCAGAGAGAAAAGAATGCATGCCGCGGAAATATACTGTGAAATAATCGTGGCAAAGGCAACGCCCGCGACATCCATATTGAAATTTATAACGAAAAGAAGATTAAGCAGAATATTGATTATTCCCGACGCGGTAAGAAAATAGAACGGCCGTTTTGAGTCGCCGTTTGCTCTCAGTACAGCGGCACCGAAGTTGTAAATCATATTTGCCGGCGCTCCCGCAAAGTAAATGCGCAGATATGTTGATGAGAGTCCGATAATGTCGTCGGGAGTTCCCATCCATCTGAGAAACAGGGGAGAAAAAATCATGCCGACACACATAATCAGTATTCCGCTGACAATGCTCAGCAGCATCGTTGTATGGACCGCGCGATGTACGGCGTCTCTGTTGCCGGCGCCTATCTGCTTTGCCGCAACAACGCCCGAGCCTGTTGAAATACCGATAAAAAGATTAACATTCAGATTGACAAGCATTGATGTTGCGCCGACGGCGGCAAGAGATATGCTGCCCGCGTATCTGCCCACAACCATCATATCAGCCGCATTGTAAACAAGCTGAAGAAGTCCCGTGAGCGCAAGAGGGATTGTAAATTTTATTATCTGAGGCAGCAGGGGGCCTGTTGTCATATCAACTGCTTTGATTTTTGACATTCCGATTCCTTCTGAAAACATATTTAAATACATTTTACAGTATATCAGAAAAATTGCCAAATGTACAGAAATTTATTACCGTAAAATAAAAAAGTATTGCGCCTGCTGCTTGTGCGGTACATATAATCTGACAATCACGGAAAGTCGGTGCTTTCTTTTCACACTATACATTGACAAACGGTGAACAATAATATAGAATTGTATTATCAACTCGCAGGAGGTATTATTTATGTCACAGGAATTACACTACATGCAGACAATGTCGGCCGCAATAATGGGTAATCTCATCAAGCAGGTCGGCGGAAAAATAGTTTCGGAATCAGTTTCAATCGACGAGTGGGAAAGCCGTTCGGGCTGGCATCACAAGGTCGGTGAATTTACATATGACGATATGCCCCGTCAGCTTATGAAAATAGGCGACCGCTGGAACGCCGGCTATGATGTCACACGCTGGTTCAACGCAAGCGTTACCGTTCCCGAGTCAATGGACGGCAGAAAGCTTTACCTCTTCCTTAACTTCGGCGGCGAAGCTATGGTAAGAATCAACGGCAAAATCGCGGGCGCTACAAGCAACGGCGAAAGAAGCTGGCAGGACAGAGATTTAATCTTTGTTGACGACAACAGGGCAGGCACAAAGCTTGATATCGAGCTTGAAGCAACGGTTGACTGCGGATGCTTCTGCGATGAGGCCATGGGCGGCGCAAAATATACAAGATATACAATCACAGACGCGCGTCTTGCGGCTATCAACGAACCCACCGAAAAATACTGGTTCGACATCAAATCGGCTTACGATTCAATGGAATATATACAGGATAAGGTTATTAAGGACAGAGTTTACCGCGCAATTGATGAGTCTCTTCATGTGCTTGATTTTGACTTTGACGACGAGACCTTCTACAAGAGCGTTCCCGCCGCGGACGAGCTTCTTATGAAAATGCTCGGCGAAATTCCCGACGCAAAGCAGGGTGAGCTGTGCATGATAGGTCACAGCCATCTTGATATAGCGTGGCTGTGGACAACACGCGAGCTTGTAAGAAAGACAGCGCGTACCTTCTCCAACAATATCGCGCTTATGAAGCATTATCCCGACTTCAAGTTTACTCAGAGTCAGGCTATTGTTTACGATTACATGAAGAAATATTATCCCGACATCTTTGCCGAGGTTAAGGAGCTTGTCAAGGCAGGCAGATGGGAAATCGTCGGCAACACATGGGTTGAGGCTGATACCAACCTTGCAAGCGGCGAGTCCCTTGTCCGTCAGCTTCTTTACGGCCGCGAGTTCTTTATGAAGGAATTCGGTATTTCCTCCGATGTTTACTGGCTGCCCGACTGCTTCGGCTTCACATGGGCAATGCCGCAGATTATCAAACGTTCGGGTATGAAATACTTCTACACCGCAAAGCTTTACTATAACGCATATAACAAATTCCCGTATTCCGTATTCAACTGGAAATCCCACAGCGGCGACGAAATCGTTGCCTGTGTTCAGCAGGAGGCATATCAGGGCGAATACGATGCGCGCTACATAAACAATGTCTGGACCCGTTCGGAACAGAAGGATATCACATCCAAATCAATCGGCTGCTTCGGCTACGGCGACGGCGGCGGCGGATGCACACGCGGTCAGATGGAGCGCTCAAGACGCTACGAAAATATGCCCGGAATGCCCAAGGCAAAGAACCGCTTTGTGCGTGAATTCTTTGACGGAATGGAAGACTGCAGGGAAAATATCCCCACCTTCAGCGATGAGCTTTACTACGAAAATCACCGCGGAACATTCTCAAGTCAGGCGTTTATCAAGAAAAACAACCGCCGCGGCGAATTCATGTTCAGAAACGCCGAGTTTACAAACGTGCTTGCAAATTCGCTCTTAGGCGCGGAATATCCTGCGGAAAAAATGGAAGAGGGCTGGAAGATTCTTCTTACCAATCAGTTCCACGATATCCTTCCCGGCACATCAATTCATGAGGCTATGGAAATGACCCGCGAGGAATACAAGGGCATGAACGAACTCGGCAACGGTCTTTTAGGCGCGGCATTTGAAAAGCTCAATAAAAATATTGAGGTAAGTGCTGACGGTGTTATCGTATGGAATATGAATTCCATGCCCACAAGCGGCACCGTTACGGTTGAACTTCCCTTTGAGGGCGGCATAAGCGACCTTGACGGCAATGCGCTCCGCTGCGTATGTGACGGCAAAAAAGTTACATTCATTGCAAAAGACATTCCTCCGATGGGATTTAAAGTATATAAAGTTTCCGAAAAAGCAGATTTCTGCAAGGTCAAGGCTGAAAAGAATCTTCTTGAAAACTGCAGACTCCGTGTTGAATTTGACGAAAACGGACTTATCACAGGAATCTATGACAAGGTAAACGACCGTGAGGTTCTCACAGACAAGGGCAACCTGCTCACAATTTCACAGGATAAGCCTATTCACGAGAGCGCATGGAACCTTGAGCTGAACTACCAGAAGAAGATGTGGAAGCTTGACAGGGCCGACAGCATTGAAGTTATAGAGGCAAGCGAGGTTAAGGGCGTTATCAGAATCGTCCGCAGCTTCAACAAGTCAGTTATTACTCAGGATATCATTCTTGCTGCTGACGCTGATTATATTGACTTTGACACAACAGCCGACTGGCACGAAACCGAAAAGATTCTCAAGGCTCAGTTCCCCGTATCGGTTACAAATACATTCGCAAGCTACGAAATCGCTCACGGCTCAATCAACCGCCCGAATCACTGGAACTACGCCACCGACTATGTCCGTTATGAGGTATGCGGTCACAAGTGGGCTGACCTCTCCGAGTGCGATTACGGCGTAAGCATCATCAACGACTGCAAATACGGCTACGATATCAAGGACAATGTCATGAGAATCACGCTCATGCGCGCACCTATCTGTCCCGACCCCGTAGGCGATAAGGGCGTAAGCACCTTCGTTTACAGAGTATATCCGCATAAGGGTACATGGTCGCAGGCTGACACAGTCAAGTATGCTTTCCAGCTCAATCAGCCGCTTAAGGCATTCGCCGCAGAGAAGCAGGACGGTAAGCTCGGGGCAGAGCAGTCATTCATCACGGTTGACAACGAAAATATTATCATTGATGCTGTCAAACCCGCTCAGGACGGCAACGGTCTGATTATCAGAATGTATGAGGCTGTCAGAACACGCGGAAACGTTAACGTTAAATTCAACTTCGGCAAGGTAAACAAGGTTATCGAAACCAACCTTATGGAGGTTGACGAAACGGAAATCGAAACAAAGGACAACGCTTTCGACTTCTTCATCACACCGCATCAGGTAAGAACATTCAGAATACTGTAATCAAAAACCACGCCCTTGGGCGTGGTTTTTGATTTTTTTAAAGTCGTGCCTGCAGGGTGCGGCGACACATCGGGAAATTGTAATTTATCACTATATTTTGATAAAACGAAAAACAATTCACTTGTTTCTCTGTTCAAAATAAACTGTTTACTTTTTTCTTTATATGTGTTATTATTTTTTTATCAAATTTTACAGAGGAGATTATGATTATGAAAAAGAAAATTTCAGTCAAAATCTTAGCAATGGCTCTCGCTCTTATTGTCTGCCTTGTACCGATGCTTACGGTACTTGCAAACGCGCAGGGTGAGGAAAGCGTTCCCATTATCAACATTCACGGTCTTATGGCATCTGACATCTGGGTTGACCCGAGCGACCCCGATTCGGAACTTGCATGGCCGCCGTCAACTGATTCCATTCTCAGTGCGGTAAAGACTGTTCTTCCTTCAATTGCAAAGCTTGCCATTACAAAGGACTGGAAGCCCTTCGCAGATGATGTATGCGCTGCCGCCACAGAAATGTTTGCGCCTATCTTCTGCGATGAAAACGGTGTTGCAAGCAACGGCTCAGGCGTCAGATTCGAATATCCCGAGCCGGAAAAAATCGAAAAGGACAGCGAAGTCAGCTTCAGATATGACTGGCGAATCGACCCCATTGAGGTTGCTGCTCAGCTTAACGATTTCATTAATTATGTTCTCAAGTGTTCGGGCGCAAAGACGGTTAAAATCTGCTGCCACAGCCTCGGCGGCGTTATCACCAATACATATCTCACGATTTACGGCGACAGCAAGGTAAGCGGCGTATGCTTCAATTCAACCGCTATCTTCGGTCAGAGATATATCGGCGAGCTTATGACGGGTCAGATTGTTCTTGATTCCGATTCTCTCCAGGAATTCCTCAGCTATGTTTTAGATTATAACGAGTATAAGACTATCCTTAACGAAATCATTGCCGTTGTCAGAGCAGCGGGCCTTATGGATATTGTTGTCAATCTCGGAAACAAGATAATTAATAACATTCTTGAACAGGCTTCACGCGAGGTTCTTGCTCCGATGTTTGCAGGCTGGCTTTCAATCTGGGCTATGACCGCTGACGAGGATATTGCAAAATCCGAGGACTTCATGTTCAACACAATCTGCAAGGGCCTTGACCGCTCGGCACTTCAGGCAAAGGTTGACCGTTTCAACACTCAGGTTCGTCCTTATAAAAAGGCTACACTTGAAAAGCTTAACAAAAATGCAAGCGTTTATGTAATTTCACGTTACGGCTACTGCTCAATTCCGCTCACTCCGTCATGGACAATTGTCAGCGACGGCGTTGTTGATACAAAGAGTACATCCTTCGGCGCAGCGGTTGCTCCCTACGGCGAGACGCTCAGCGACGAGTACCTTGCAAAGGCTGACGCAAAGTACATCTCTCCCGATAAAACGCTTGACGCTTCTACCTGCATGTTCCCCGAACAGACATGGTTTATCCATGATATGCAGCATTCGAACAATCCCGATTCCCTTGATGAAATGATGTATACGCTTCTCAGATATGACGGACAGGCAACGGTTGAGACATTTGCAAAGTATCCGCGCTTCTGCGAATATTTCCCGCTTACAGATACAATCGCACCCTACACCGAGGCGGCACCTGCGATGACATTTGCATACAGACTCGGTTGCATGGTCAGAGAGCTTATTACTCTTATTGTTAACCTTGTTTCAAAAATCTTTAAATAATACGATTCCTCCGCTGACATCTGTCGGCGGAGTTTTTTATTAAATTTATCTTGCAAAATCGAAAAACCTGTGATAAAATATTATCCGTTAATGCGTTGATGAAGAGAGTATGCATTGCAGAACATTCAGAGAGAGCGGAAAGCTGCTGAAATTCCGCTTATGGAAAGCTTTGCAGAAGTTCACTTCGGAGCAGCACGGCTGAAACATTGAAACAGGGTAACAGTAGGCTGTGACGGGTCACCTCCGATAGCGGGTGCAAGGAGTGTTTGCTTCATGCAAAAATTAGGGTGGTACCGCGGAGTTCCGGCTTCGTCCCTTGTACAGCAGGGGACGGAGTCTTTTTATTTTTCTTCATCCCGAATATATACAGAAAGGTTTGATTATATTGAAACAGCAGCTTGAAAACATCAGGGCTGAGGCACTGGGCGCAATTCCCGCCGCCGCAGACCTTGCGGAGCTTGACACACTCAGAGTCAGGTACCTCGGCAAAAAAGGCGAACTGACGGCAATTCTCAAGCAGATGGGCAAGCTTTCCGCAGAGGAAAGACCTGCAATGGGTCAGCTTGCAAACGAAGTAAGAAACGCTATTGAGAATCTTGTTGCCGAAACAACAGAAACACTTAAGGCAAAGGAAATGGAAAAGGCTCTTGAAAAAGAGACGCTTGATGTTACAATTCCCGGCACAAAGCACACGGTAGGTCATAAGCATCCTCTTTCAATCGTGCTTGACGAGGTTAAGGATATCTTCTTCGGTATGGGCTTTGATGTTGCAAAGGGTCCCGAGGTTGAGTGGGATTACTACAACTTTGAGGCGCTGAACATTCCTGCCGACCATCCCGCAAGAGATACTCAGGATACATTCTATATTACGGAAAAAATGCTTCTCCGCACACAGACATCTCCCGTTCAGATCCGTGTCATGGAAAAGCAGCAGCCGCCTATCCGCATTATCGCACCCGGACGCGTTTTCCGTTCAGACGCAGTTGACGCAACGCACTCTCCTCTGTTTCATCAGATTGAGGGCCTTGTTGTTGACAAGGGCATCACAATGGGCGACCTTAAGGGCTGCCTTGAAAGATTTGCAAAGCAGCTTTACGGCGAGGATACAAAAATCCGTCTGCGTCCCCATCATTTCCCGTTCACGGAGCCTTCATGCGAAATCGACGTTTCCTGCTTCCGCTGCGGCGGCAAGGGCTGTCCGATGTGCAAGGGAGAGGGCTGGATTGAGATTCTCGGCGGCGGCATGGTTCACCCCAAGGTTCTCAAAACGGGCGGCATTGACCCCGAGGTTTACAGCGGCTTTGCTTTTGGCGTAGGTCTTGAAAGACTTGTTATCTTCCGTTTCAACATT